>JAEYPG010000575.1 GCA_023410975.1 Pseudomonadota bacterium | reverse complement strand
GCGCAGAGCTGCGCGCAGATGGACGGCAGCGTGGACACGCCCATGTAGATCACCACCGTCTGGCGCGGGCGCGCCAGCGCCGCCCAGTCCATGTCCAGCACGCCCGCCTCGCTGCGGCGATGGCCGGTGGCCAGCACGACCGACGCCGCGTGGTCGCGGTGCGTCAGCGGCATGCCGGCCTCGGCCGCGGCGGCCTGCGCGGCGCTGATGCCCGGCACCACCTCGAAGGGCACGCCCGCGGCGGCCAGCGCCTGCGCCTCCTCGCCGCCACGGCCGAAGATGAAGGGGTCGCCACCCTTGAGCCGCACCAGCGCGCGTCCGCTGCGCGCGAGGCGGACCATCAGCGCGCAGATGTCCTCCTGCGGCAGCGTGTGGTGCGCGCTTTCCTTGCCCACGTAGATCAGGTCGGCGCCTTCGGGCACCAGGCGCAGCACGTCGCGCGACACCAGGTGGTCGTACAGCACGAGCGAGGCACGTCGCAGCGCGCGCTCCGCACGCACGGTCAGCAGTTCCGCATCGCCCGGGCCGGCGCCCACGAGCGTGACGCGGGCCGCGCGCGGCGAAACCGGCAATGGCGCGGGGCTGAAGAACAGCGGTTCGTCGAGGACGCTCATGGCTCACCGGCTTGTGATGAATTGCGTTGGCGCAATGCTCTGCGCAGGCTCCATCGGCGTCCTTAAACCAGTTCAAGGACGGCCCGCAGGGGCGGGCGGAGCATCGCCTCCGGCACAGCAAGAACGCTGCACCAGTCGGAGAAAGCGCATGAACATCCACAAACTCACCCCCCTGGCCACCGCGGCGTTCATCGCGGCCGTGGCACTGCAAGCCCATGCCGAGGAGCCCAAGGCTCACGTGTCGCCGCCCGAAGTCGGCTACCAGGCCGGCGGCTCGCCCGTGGGCAGCGAGCCCATGTACCAGAGCACGAACCCCAAGGCGCCGCCGATGACGCAGGCGGAGTTCGACAAGGCACGCAAGATCTACTTCGAGCGCTGCGCCGGCTGCCACGGCGTGCTGCGCAAGGGCGCCACCGGCAAGCCGCTGACGCCCGACATCACGCTGGAAAAGGGCACCGACTACCTCAAGGTCTTCATCGCCTACGGCTCCGCCGCGGGCATGCCCAACTGGCTGACCTCTGGCGAGTTCGATGACAAGGAAGTCGACCTCATGGCCCGCTACATCCAGCAGGACCCTCCGCAGCCGCCGGAGTGGGGCATGGCCGAGATGAAGGGCACCTGGAAGGTGCTGATCCCGCCCGAGAAGCGCCCGACCAAGAAGGAGAACAACTACAACATCGCCAACATCTTCTCCACCACGCTGCGTGATGCCGGCGAAGTGGCGCTGATCGACGGCGACACCAAGCAGATCATCAACATCGTCAAGACCGGCTACGCGGTGCACATCTCGCGCACCTCGGCCTCGGGACGCTTCCTGTACGTGATCGGGCGCGACGGCCGCGTCAACATGATCGACCTGTGGATGGCCAAGCCCGACAACGTGGCCGAGATCCGCATCGGCCTGGAAGCCCGCTCGGTGGACACCAGCAAGTACAAGGGCAAGGACGGCGACTTCACCGACAAGCTCGCCATCGCCGGCGCCTACTGGCCGCCCCAGTACGTGATCATGAAGGGCGACACGCTGGAGCCGCTCAAGATCATGGGCACCCGCGGCATGACCGTGGACAAGCAGGAGTACCACCCCGAGCCGCGCGTGGCCTCCATCGTGGCCTCGCACTACAAGCCCGAGTTCATCGTCAACGTCAAGGAGACCGGCAAGACGCTGATGGTGGACTACACCAATCTCGACGCCATCAAGGTCACCGAGGTGGCCAACGCCCGCTTCCTGCACGACGGCGGCTGGGATTCGAGCAAGCGCTACTTCATGGTGGCGGCCAACCAGTCCAACAAGATCGGCGTGATCGACGCCAAGGAAGACAAGCTCGCCGCGCTGGTGGACGTGGGCAAGATCCCGCACCCGGGCCGCGGCGCCAACTTCGTGCACCCGAAGTACGGTCCGGTGTGGGCCACGGGCCACCTGGGCGACGAGACGATCTCCCTGATCGGCACCGACCCCGTCAAGCACAAGGCGCAGGCCTTCAAGGTGGTGCAGACGCTCAAGGGCCAGGGCGGCGGCAACCTCTTCCTCAAGAGCCACCCGAACTCGCAGCACCTGTACATCGACACGCCGCTCAACCCGGACCCGAAGATGTCGCAGTCGGTGGCGGTGTACGACATCAAGAACCTCGACAAGGGCTTCACCGTGCTGCCCATCGCCGAGTGGGCGGGCATGAAGGACGGCGGCGCCATGCGCGTGGTGCAGCCCGAGTACAACAAGGCCGGCGACGAGGTCTGGTTCTCGGTGTGGTCGGCCAAGGACAAGCAGAGCGCGCTGGTGGTCGTGGACGACAAGACGCTCAAGCTCAAGGCCGTGATCAAGGACCCGCGCCTGGTCACGCCCACGGGCCACTTCAACATCCACAACACCCAGCACGACGTCTACTGAGCCGTCGCCGTTGACGCCGCAACCCGGACCTTGGCCTCATGAGGCCGGGGATAGGGCTGCGGCCCGACCAAGGAGTTCACCATGAGATCCCTGCTCATCGCCACCGCGGCGGCCACGGCCGCGCTGCTGTCGGCGCCCGCCTTCGCCGATGCCGACGCCGCCATGAACAAGGCCGGCTGCATGGCCTGCCATGCCAAGGACAAGAAGCTCGTGGGCCCGGCATTCAAGGACATCGCCGTCAAGTACAAGGGCCAGGACGCCACCGCACAGCTCACCGAGAAGGTGCGCAAGGGCGGCGCGGGCAGCTTCGGCCCCATCCCCATGCCGCCCCACAACGCGGACAAGATCAGCGACGGCGACCTCAAGGCCGCGGTCGAGCAGATCCTCAAGTCCTGAGCCCGCCGCCATGATCAAGCCGCTGCTGGCCGCCCTCGGACTCGCACTGGCCTGCGCCGGTGCCTGGGCGCAGGACGTGCCCCCCGCGCGCCAGGCGCAGCTCCAGCGCCTGCTGCGCCAGGACTGCGGCTCCTGCCACGGCATGCGGCTCGCCGGCGGGCTCGGCCCCGCCCTCACGCGCCAGGCGCTGGCGGAGATGCCGCTGGAAAGCCTGGCCGCCACCATCTACCACGGCCGGCCCGGCACGCCCATGCCGCCGTGGAGCTCGTTCATGAGCGCCGAAGAGGCGCAGTGGCTCGCCCGCCTGCTGCTCGCGGGCGTGCCGGAGGAAAGCAAATGATCAACCGCCGCCAGTGGCTGCAGTCCGCCGCCGGCAGCGCCGCGCTGCTGGGCCTGGCCGGCTGCGCCAGCACGCCGTTCATGAACACCGCCACGTCCACCGGCACCGGCGACCTGGGCGTGGTGGTCGAGCGCGCAACCGGCAAGCTGGCCATCGTCAACACCAGCCAGCCGCGCGTGCTGGCCGAGGTCGAGGGGCTGGGCGACCTGTCGCATGCCTCGGTCGTGTTCTCGCGCGACGCCGCCAGCGCCTTCGTCTTCGGCCGCGACGGCGCCCTGAGCCGCGTGGACCTGCTGCAGCGCCGCATCACCGGCCGCGTGATGCAGGCCGGCAACTCGATCGGCGGGGCCATCTCGCAGGATGGCCGCCTCGTCGCGGCCCAGAACTACCAGCCCGGCGGCATCAAAGTCTTCGACGCCCAGTCGCTGGAGCTCGTGGCCGACATCCCCGCCATCGGCGCGGACGGCAAGGCCTCGCGCGTGGTGGGCCTGGCCGACCTGCCGGGCCACCGCTTCATCTACGCCCTCTTCGACGCGGGCGAGATCTGGATCGCCGACCTGAGCCAGCCCGGGGCGCCCAGGGTGACCAAGTTCCGCGACATCGGCAAGCAGCCCTACGACGCGCTGGTCACGCCCAACGGCCGCCACTACATCGCCGGACTGTTCGGCGAGGACGGCCTGGCGCTGATCGACCTGTGGGACGAGCAGCCGCGCGCGCGCCGCATCCTCGCCGGCTACGGCCGCGGCCAGGCGCCGCTGCCGGTGTTCAAGATGCCGCACCTGCGCGGCTGGGCGGTGGCCGGGCGCCACGCCTACCTGCCCGCCATCGGCCGCCACGAGGTGCTGGTGGTGGACACCGAGACCTGGGCCGAGGTGGACCGCATCCGCGTGGCCGGACAGCCGGTGTTCGCCATGGCGCGCCCCGACGGGCGCCAGGTGTGGGTCAACTTCGCCGTACCCGACTACAGCCGCGTGCAGGTCATCGACACGCCCTCGCGCCGCGTGGTGCGCACGCTGGAGCCTGGCGAAGCCGTGCTGCACATGGAGTTCACGCCGCGCGGCGAGGCGGTGTGGATCAGCTCGCGCGACGCCAACCGGGTGTCCGTGATCGCCACCGACAGTTTCCAGACGCTGGCGCAGCTGCCGCTGGAAGCGCCCAGCGGCATCTTCTTCACCAGCCGCGCCGCGAGGGGGGGCCTGTGAGCGACCACCGCCTGCGACTGCTCAACGACTGGCAGCACGGCTTTCCGCTGCTGCCGCGCCCCTTCGACGCGCTGGGCCGCGAGCTGGGCTGCGGCGCCACCGAGGTGCTGCGGCATTACCGCGCGCTGCAGGCCGCGGGCAGCCTCAGCCGCATCGGCGGCGTGTTCGCCGCCGGCGCCGGGGGCGCGGCGGCGCTGTGCGCCTACGCGACCCTGCCGGAACGGCTTGAAGCCGTTGCCGCCACCGTCTCGGCGCATCCGGGCGTCAACCACAACTACGAGCGCGAGCACGCCTTCAACCTGTGGTTCGTGATGACCGGCTGCGACCGCGCCGCGGTGCACGCCGGCGTCGACGCGCTGGACGCCGCCACGGGGCTGCGCGCGCTGCGCCTGCCCATGCTGCGCCCCTACCGCATCGACCTGGGCTTCGAC
>JAEYPG010000551.1 GCA_023410975.1 Pseudomonadota bacterium | reverse complement strand
ATGCTGGACGGCCTGTCGCTGACGGTCACGGTGGAGCCGGCATGACGGCGCCGGCCGTGCTGGCGCGGGAGGACATCGCCGCGCGCATTCCGCACCAGGGCCGCATGTGCCTGCTCGACCGGGTGCGGGCCTGGGACGTGGAGTCCATGGCCTGCACCACCGGCAGCCACCGCGACCCGGACAACCCGCTGCGCAGCGCCGGCGGTTTGCTGAGCCCCTGCGCGATCGAGTACGCCGCGCAAGCCATGGCGCTGCACGGCGCGCTGATCGCGCCGCCCGACGGCGGTCCGCGCCCGGGCTTCCTGGCCAGCGTGCGCGACGTGCGCTTCAGCGTGTCGCGGCTGGACCTGCTGCCGGGCGATCTGGAGATCCAGGTGCGGCGCCTGGCCGGCACCGGCTCGCAGGTGCTCTACCAGTTCCAGGTGAGCTGCGAGGGCGCGCCCGTGGCCGAAGGCCGTGCCGCCGTGGTGCTGGACACCCCGCTGCCGCCGGCCTGAACCGAACCCAAGCAAACAGAACGGAGAAGCTTCCATGACCCTGGCCGGCAAACGCGCGCTCGTGACAGGCGCCAGCGGCGCGCTGGGCGCCGCCATCGCGCGGCAGCTCGCGCGCGACGGCGCGCACCTGCTGCTGCAGGCGCACTCGCGCCCCGACGCCGTCGAGCAACTGGCCGAGGAGATCCGCGCCGCGGGCGGCAGCGCCGAGGCGCTGGTGTTCGACGTCAGCGACGCCGCGGCCTCGCGCACGGCCAGCGAGGCGCTGCTGCGCGACGGCCCGGTGCAGGTCATCGTCAACAACGCCGGCGTGCACGACGACGCGGTGTTCCCCGGCATGCGCGCCGAGCAGTGGCACCGCGTCATCGACGTGTCGCTGCACGGCTTCTTCCACGTCACGCAGCCGCTGCTGCTGCCGATGCTGCGCACGCGCTGGGGCCGCGTCATCAACATCTCCTCCGTGGCGTCACTGGCGGGCAACCGCGGGCAGGTCAACTACGCCGCGGCCAAGGGCGCGCTCAACAGCGCGACGCGGGCGCTGTCGCTGGAGGTGGCCAGCCGCGGCGTGACCGTCAACGCCATCGCGCCGGGCATCATCGCCTCGCCCATGGCGGACCAGGTCTTCGACAAGGCCACCATAGACCAGCTCGTGCCGGCCAAGCGCGCGGGCACGCCGGAGGAGGTGGCGGCGCTGGCCGGCTTCCTGGCCAGTGCGCAGGCCGGCTACATCAGCGGGCAGGTGATCTCCATCAACGGCGGGATGTACTGAGCCCGGCGACTGGACAGGCCCCTGTCACCGAGCAGACGCTGTGCCGGCACGCTGCTCGCCCTACATCCTTCGGTGTGCTGGCACCCATTCTCTTCGGGTCGAAGCTGGAGACTGCTGCGAGGCCGCAACACGCCAGCGCTACCGCCGGCCCATCCGCAGGACGAGCATTCGTAGAATCCTGAAGGCCCCTTTCGGCCGGACACAAGGATCGAGCGAGATGCCCATGAACCTGAAGATGATCGCCAGCGTCGGGGCGCTGGCCGTGCTGGGTGCGTGTGCCAACAAGCCTGGCAGCGCACCAGCAGCCGGCAGCAGTGCCGGCGTCCCATCGGACGTGCGTATCGTCAAGTCCCGCGACGGCCGCTTCGATGGCGAGATGATTGGAACGCCAACTCCGGGCAGCAAGTTCTCGCGGCTGCAAATCGGCATGCAGTTCAATGAGGTCACCAAGCTCATTGGCGGCCCGACCAACATGCACACCAGCGAGACCGGCAAGCGTTGGATCCCGTTCTACTTCGGCAATGACGCTACCCGCTTGCAGGCCGATTACAGCGGCGAAGGCTGCCTGACGTTCACAGGCGGTTCCGTCTTTGGCGGCGGCACCAACGAGCTGATCCGCATCACGGCCGACCCCAGCGGCTCCAAATGCGTGGACTGATGGAGCCGGGCACGGCTTGATGCCAGTTCTGTTCCGAGAGTGAAGCAGACCCGTTCGCCCTGAGCCCTTCAGAAAGTTCAGGACGGGCTCTGTCGAAGGTCAGGCGCTCGGTTGTCCGCGCGAAGGCTTCTACAGGTTCAGCCCGAACGGGTTACGGCATTCCCAAGAACGAACTGGAACGAGAACCGCCGCCGTCCGCCCTGACATCTTTTGGTTGTGCTGCCAACATTGTCTATAGCGGCAGCGGCGACATCCCGCATCAGCGCCGAATGTTCGGCAACGAGTCCCAGGAGACACAGCATGGCCATCCGTCCCACCGTCGCGGCCCTCCTGGCGGCCGCGCTGCCGCTGTCCGCCGCCGCGCAGCCGCTGCCCGACCCGGGCTACCTGTGCTGCAACATGCGCACCAACGGCAACTGGATCAGCGACATCAACTACGCCTCCAGCGGCACGCGCGTGATCCCGGCGGGCACGCCGGTCACGCCCACTGGTTACGGGCGCTACCGGGTGCACGTCAACATCGAGGGCACGGCCCAGGACATCGGCAACGACTACAGCCGCGACATTGACATGGGCGTCTTCGCACGGCGCTACGTGGTGCCGGCCAACCCCGCCGCCGCGATCGCGAGGATGCCGCGCAAGCTGCGCCAGGCGATCCAGTCCTCGCGCGTGATGCCGGGCATGACGCGCGAGCAGGTGCTCATGGCGCTGGGCTACCCCATCACCAGCGAGAACCCCAGCCTGGACGCGCGGGTCTGGCGCTACTGGCTGTCGCGGACCCAGGAGTTCCAGGTGGTGTTCGACGGCAGGGACAGGGTCCGGGAAGTCACCGCCGCCGATCCACAGACCCGGGCCCTGGCGGTGATGAACTGAGTGCATCCTCGGCGCCGACCATCGAAACCATAAAGAGGGAGAAACCCATGAACCTTCGCCACATCGCCCTGGCCGCCCTGGCCACCCTGGCGCCGCTGGCCGCATCGGCACAGGCCCTGCCGGAGCCCGGCTATCTGTGCTGCAACCTGCGCACCGACGGCAGCTGGATCAGCGACATCAACTACGCCGAGAGCGGCAAGCGCATCATCCCGGCCGGCACGCCGGCCAAGCCAACCGGGTACGGGCGCTACCGCGTGTACGTCGAGCTCAACGGCGGCAAGCAGGCCATCGGCAACGACTACAGCCGCGACCTCGACATGGCCACCTTCGCCAAGCGCTACATCGTGGCCGAGGACCCGAAGCAGGCTTTGGCCAAGATGCCGCCCAAGGTGCGCGAGGCCATCGAGTCCGCGCGCGTGCGGCCCGGCATGTCGCGCGAGCAAGTGCTCATGGCGGTGGGCTACCCCGTCAGCAGCGAGAACCCCAACCTTGACGCCAGGATCTGGCGCTACTGGCTCTCCAGCTTCGCCGAGTTCCAGGTGGTGTTCGACGGCGACCGGGTCAAGGAGATCGTCACCGATCCGCAGACGCGCAACCTGGTGGTGATGGACTGACGACACACACCCGGCGTCCTTTCGCGGGCGCGGGGCTCAGGGCTGGAACGGCGGGCGCCGCAGCACGCGGCGCCACAGCAGCAGCGGCAGCCGCAGCACGAACTCCAGCACCAGCCGCGTGTGCATCCAGGTCAGCAGCACGTTGTCGCGGCCATACCTGAAGTGCGAGACGCCGCCCTCCTCCGGCTTGAGGTACTTCACCGGCGCGTCGATGTTGATGGGCTTGACGCCGCGCCAGGCCAGGCGCACCACGGCCTCGGTGTCGAAGTCGAAGCGCCGCATCCAGGGCTGGCGCGCCATCACCGCCGCCAGCGCCGCCACCGGGTAGACGCGGAAACCGTAGAGGGAATCGCCCACCCCGGCGCCCAGCGTCTCCAGGTTGGTCCAGCCGTTGGAGATGCGCCGCCCGCGCACGCGCAGCAGCGGTGCGCTGGCATCGAACACCGGGCGGCCCAGGATCATGGTGTCGGGCCGGCGCATCGAGGCCTGCATGAAGACCGGGATCAGCGCCGCGGGATGCTGACCGTCGGCGTCCATCGTCAGCGCGTGCGTGAAGCCGGCGGCCTGCGCCGCCTGCAGCCCGTGCAGCACGGCCGAGCCCTTACCCTGGTTGCGCGGCAGCACCCACACGCGCAGGCCCGCATCCTCCTGCGCCATGCGCTGCAACCCCTCGGCGGTGCCGTCGTTGCTGCCGTCCACCACCACCCACACCGGAGACCACAACGCGCGCGCCTCGCGCACCGTCTCGTAGACCTTGGCGCCGGTGTTGTAGCTGGGGATGAGGACGAGGTGCGTGCGCGACGCGCTGGTCGCGGCGCCAGAAACTGCGGCGGTCATGGTTTGTCGGACGCCGGCGGCTTCACGTTCGCGGCGAAATAGTCTTCGAGTTGGCGCAGCAGCGCATCGGCGTCCGGCGAGGGCGCGAAGCGCTCGCCCAGCCGCAAGGTGAACACGATGGGCAGCGGCGGCAGCCGCCAGATCGGCCAGCCCTTGCTGAGGTAGGGCGAGTCGGTGTCGATGAACACCGTCTGGATCGGCGCATTGGCCAGCTTGGCGATCAGCGTGACGCCGGGACGAAAAGGGTTGACCGGGTAGCGCGTGGTGCGCGTGCCCTCGGGGAAGATGACGAGCTGGCCGCCGGCGCGCAGGTCCTCGATGGCCAGGCGCACCATGCTGCGCGGCGAGTCGTTGCGGATGTAGCGGGCCAGCCGCGCACCGGCGCCCAGGAACAGGTTGCGCATGAGCTGCGCCTTCATGATGCAGGCGCTGCGCGGCAGCCGCGCCACCAGCGCCAGCGCGTCGATCATGCTGGGATGGTTGGCCACCACGATGAGCCCGGGCTCGTCACGCAGCGAGTCCAGCACGCGGTTGTCGATGCGCAGCATGCCGCTGCAGCGCGCGATGGCCCAGAACAGCCTGTAGCCGTAGGCGATGCCCGCGCGCCCGACGACGCGCCCGCGCGGGCGCGGCAGCAGCGGGTACAGCAGCATCGCGATCGCGTTCCACGTCAGCGATATCAGCCCCAGCAGCACCAGCTGCGCATGCAGCAGCAGCGTCAGCGGCAGCGCGAGCAACAACTTCATCCAGCCTCAGTCCCTGTCAACCTGTCTATCCGACGCCGCAAACACCCACGACACCGCCACTCCAACGGACCAATGCTCGCGCTGGCGCACCAGTGGACTGTCCAGGAAACTCGCCCCACGCAGGCTGTCCCAGCGCAAGAAACCGCCAAACCACCAGTTGTCCACGCGCCGCGACACCGCCCCCAGCAGGTAGCCGCCGGCCGCGCCGCCGCCGGGGCGGTAGGCCGGGCGCCCGGGCGCGGCCTCCGCCGCGGAGACGCCATACAAGAGCTCGTTGTAGCGCTGGTCCTGCGCGATGGCCGCCGCCGCCAGCCCGACGCGCCAGCCGCGCAGGTCCGCCAGGTCGAGGTTGAGCTGCGGCGTGGCGATCCAGCCCTTGAAGCCGCCGTTGGAGCCCAGGCCCAGCGCGGCGCGCACGGGCAGGCGCAGGTCCAGCTTCCAGCCCTTGCCGCGGGCTGCGGTCCAGTTGAGGTTGGGGCCGAGCTCGACGATGGGCGGCAGGTCCTTCATGCCGCGGCGCGCCTCGTTGTCCTCGCTGCGCGTGGGCGGGGTGGCCGCCAAGCTGAGGTCGAAGTCCAACCGGTCGGTCTCCAGGAGCACCGCGCGCGCGCCCTCGCGGTCGGCCTTGAAGATCTCGCCGCGGTACACGACGTAGGGCACCGGCAGCACCCAGGTGTGCGACTGGTCCGAGCCGCGGTAGTGCGGCAGCCGCAGCACGCCCGCGCCCATGCCCAGCTCCCACAGCGGCTTGGGCTCCGCGTGCGCCAGCGGCGCACCCAGCACCAGGGGCAGCGCCAGGGCTGCGGCAATGAAGGTCTTGTTCATGCGATGAGCTCTCCCGCGGCGCAGCCATGCGCCTCGATCTCGACCAGCAGGTCGGCGCGGCAGACGTCGGCCTGCAGCATCACGGCCGTGCGCACGAAGCGCGCCTGCGCGCCCAGCCGCTCCTGCAGCACGCGGCGCACCGCGTCGGCGTGCGCGGCGTGGCGCACGTAGATGACGCAGTCGAAGTCCTCCAGCGCGAAGCGCGCGCTGCAGCGCGCCTGGGCGGCGGCCACCACCGCCTGCAGGTTGAGCAGCGTCTCCAGCGTCTGCGCCTCGACGTCGCCCGGGTGCAGGCTGAGGTGGCCGGCAATGCTGGCGGTGCCGGAGATCAGCAGCGCCACCCGCCCCGGCTGCAGCGGCACCAGCGCCGCGCGCGAGAAGGTCGGGCTGCGCGGGCCGTAGGCCGACGGGTAGTGGTAGGCCGACACCTGGCGCGGGTTCTCCACCGGCACGGCGGCCTGCGTGCCGGCCAGGAAGCGCACGCACAGCGGCCCGTCGCGCAGGCCCAGGCAGCTGGCCGCCGGCGCCCCTTCGAAGGCCGGGCGGCCGGCGTCCAGGAAGGCGAGCTGGCGCCCGGCATTGAAATGGCGGTAGCGCTCCAGGCCGTCCTGCGCCTCGTTGATGCGCGGCACGTAGTTCCACAGCCGCAGCAGCTGGGTGCAGCCGCTGTCCTGCAGCACGGCGAAGACGTCCGCATAGGCCTGGCGCACCACGGCCTGCAGCTCCACGCCCTCGGCCGCCTCGCCGATGTCCAGCGCGCCCCATAGCCAGCGCCCGTCATGGCGCCAGCGGACCTGCCCGCGGCTGCCCTGCCGCAGCTCACCGGCGCCGGTCCAGGCGTCCACCGCCGGGACGCCCGAGAGCACCGGAGCGGGCACGGCATCGCCGCCCTCGCCATAGCCCAGGACACCTAGAAGGTTGGGTGCGTGCCGATGCCGCGCCCAGGCCGACAGCGCCATGCGCTCGACCTGCAGCGGCGCTGCCGCCTGGAGCGAATCCGTCATGACTGGATGGTCTCGCCCTGCAGCGGTCCGAGGTCGCGGACGTTGCGCCGGCGCATCGCCCAGGCGTTGAAGGTGCGCCGGGCGTTGCGCAGCGACACCAGGTAGTACAGCGCCTTGAGGATGCGCAGCGAGCGCCAGATCGGGGTGCCACGGTAGAGGTCGCCGGCCAGCAGCGACAGCAGCGCCTCCTTCACCCGGAACATGTTCTGCGGGTACATGAAGAACTCGCGCATCGTCGGGTTGGTGACGCGGAAGATGAACCACGAGAACTCGCGCGGCCCCTTGCGCATCATGTCCTCGAAGCGCTGCCGTGCACGCGCGGCCTCGGCCGGGCGGTCCAGGCAGGTGGCCACGACCTCCGCGCCCTCGAAGGCGCTTTGCATGGCCAGGAACACCCCTGAGGAGAACACAGGGTCGATGAAGGCGAAGGCGTCGCCCAGCAGCAGGTAGCGCTCGCCAGTGCAGTGCGTGGCGCTGTAGGAATAGTTGCCGGTGGCATGCACCACGTCGTCCACCAGCGTCGCGTCCTTCAGCCGCTCGGCCAGCTTGGGGCACAGCGCGATGGTGTCGGCGAAGAACTCCTTGAGCGGCTTGCTGCGCGACTTCAGGTAGTAGGGCCAGCACACCGCGCCGATGCTGGTGGTGCCGTCAGCCAGCGGGATGAACCAGAACCAGCCGTGCGCGAACCAGAAGATGGTGATGTTGCCTTCGAGCTGTCCGGGCAGCCGCTGCGCGTTGCGGAAGTGGCCGAACAGCGCGGAGCTGTTGTGCTTCGGGTTCTTTTCCTTGGCTCGCATCTTGTTGGCCAGGAACGTGTCGCGGCCCGAGGCGTCGATCACGAAGCGTGCGCGCCAGCGGCGCTGCTCACCGTCGCCGAGCTGCGCCCGCACCGTGGCGCCCTCGGCATCGAAGTCCACCTCGCGCACGTGGCAGTTCTCCAGCGTGCGCGCGCCCTGCGCCGCGGCGTGGCGGAACAGGATATCGTCCAGCTCCGAGCGCCGCACCTGCCACGCGTAAGGCAGCGACTTGTCCCAGGCGTCGCCGAACTCCAGGAAGCTGGAGTGCTCATGCTGCGGCGACACGAACTCCACGCCCCACTTGGGCATGCCGATGCGTTCGACCTCGCCGCGCAGTCCGAGCTTCTCGAACAAGGGCACGTTGGCCGGCAGCAGCGACTCGCCGATGTGGAAGCGCGGATGCTGCGACTTCTCCAGCATCACCACGTCGCGCCCCTGCTGCGCCAGCAGCGTGGCCACCGTGGCGCCGGCCGGGCCGCCGCCGATGACAAGCACGTCGCACTGTTCCGTCACGTGGGCAGGAGAAGGAGTCATGGGAGTGGTCACCAGGGCATGTGAACGAGGGCGGGTCGGGAGGCTGAATGCCACACTCGCGGCGTGGACAAACGAGGCTCAATTGTGCCTCGCGGCGCCGGCGCCCCGTGCCACAGGGCGGGAGGCCGCGGCACGCTGCCGTGCCATCCCGTGCACCATTCGAGGTCCGCTTTCAGCAGCCTGACTCCATGACCACAACCCTCCGCCCCTCCTCCACCCTCGTCCTCGTCCGCGACACCCCCGGCGGCCCCGAAGTCCTGCTCCTGCGCCGCGCGGAGCGCGGCGACCAGAACAGCGGCGCCTGGGTCTTCCCCGGCGGGCTGATCGACGCGGAGGACGCGGCCCGGGCGCCCGTGGGCGCCGGCCGCGACGAAGCCGCCGCCGACGCCCGCCTCGGCCTGGGCGAAGGCGGCCTGGCTTGGTACGTGGCGGCCGTGCGCGAGACCTTCGAGGAGGCCGGGCTGCTGCTGGCAGTGGACGCGCAGGGCGAGCCCGTCACCGGCGCCGCGCTGCAGGCCGCCTGGCGCAAGCGGCTGCATGGCCGCGAGATCGGGCTGCTGGAGCTGTGCCGCGAACAGGGCTTCAGGCTGGCGCTGGACGAGCTGAAGCTCTTCGCGCACATCGTCACGCCCCCGGGCCTGCCCAAGCGCTTCGACACCCGCTTCTTCCTGGCCGCGGTGCCGCCGGCGCAGGAGGCCACGCACGATGGCATCGAGATGACGGCCCATGCCTGGCTCAGCCCGGCCCAGGCCGTGCGGGGCGCGCAAGGCGTGCGCGTGGTCGGCCCGGTGCGGCGGCTGCTGCAGGAGCTCTCGCGCTTCGGCACCGCCCAGGACATGCTGGACTGGGCCGCCGGCCTGGGCGAGGTGCCCTGCATCCGCCCGCAGCGCGCGCGCGACCCGGAGGGCCAGCTGATCCCGCTGTTCCCCGAGCACCCGGGCTGGGCCGAGGCGAAGCTGGTGGACCCGCAGGGCCAGGGCATCGCACGCACCGTGGTCACGCCGGGCGAGCCGATGCGGCTGACCGAGCGGCTGATCCGCCTCACCGCCGCCAATCCCGGCGTGATGACCGGCCCCGGCACCAACAGCTACCTGGTGGGGGCGCTGCAGACCAACGAGTGGGCGGTGATTGACCCCGGTCCGGCCGATGCGGCGCACGTGCAGGCGCTGGCGGCGGCGGCGCCCGGGCCGATCCGCTGGATCCTGGTCACGCATACGCACCTGGACCACTCCCCCGGCGCCGCGCTGCTGGCCCAGGCCACCGGCGCCCAGGTGCTGGGCCGGCGCACGCCGCATGCGCAGTGGCAGGACGAGCTCTTCAACCCCGCGCGCGAGCTGTGCGACGGCGAGCGCCTGGCGCTGGACGCGGGCACCACGCTGCGCGTGCTGCACACCCCCGGCCACGCCTCCAACCACCTGTGCTTCCTGCTGGAGGAGGACAGCATCCTGTTCACGGGCGACCACGTGATGCAGGGCTCGACGGTGGTCATCAACCCGCCCGATGGCGACATGGCCGCCTACCTCGCTTCGCTGGCGCGGCTGCGCGACGAGCTGCCCGATCTGCAGTGGCTGGCGCCGGGACACGGCTTCCTGGTCGCGCAGCCGCGGCGCGTGTGGGATCTGCTCATCCGCCACCGCCAGCAGCGCGAGGCCAAGGTGCTGGCGGCGCTGACGGGCGAGCCTCAGTCCATGGACGCGCTGCTGGCGCAGGTCTACGACGACGTGCCGCCGGCCAAGCACGGCGCGGCGCGGCGCTCGCTGCTGGCGGCGCTGCTGAAGCTGCAGGCGGAGGGCAAGGCGTTTGAGCAGGACGAAAGCTGGAGGCAGCACGGGGCGGCTTGAGCCGCCTCAAAACCATGACGGGCGCGGGTCGGGACGATGGGCCTTCCAAAGCTGTCCTGGCCGCATCCGACCCATGCCCCTCGCCACACCGCCCGCTTCATTACCCCTGGTCTACAGCTGCTCGGGCTGCTCCAGCGCCGCGCAATTCGCCAACGACCTCGCGCTGCGGCTGGACCGCGACGGGCTGGCGCAGATGTCCTGCATCGCCGGCGTGGGCGGCAACGTGCCGAGCCTGGTGAGGCGCGCGCAGGAGGCGGCCGCGAGCGGGCGGCCCATCCTGGCCATCGACGGCTGCGCGCTGGCCTGCGCACGCGCCTGCCTGGCGCAGCGCGACGTGCAGCCCACGGTGCACCTGCAGCTGGGCACGGAAGGCGTGAGGAAGCAGTACCACGCCGACTTCGACGCGGTGCAGTTCGAACGGCTCTACGCCGAGGTCAGGCAGCGGGTGCAGGCGATGGCGGCGCTGGCGCAGCCGGTGGCCGCGGGCTGCGGCGGCGGAGCGTGCCGCTGCGAAGGCCGCTGAGGCGTTCGGCAGGGTCAGCCAGCCGGACCCGAAGTGGTCCGGTGCCGTTGCGCACGGAACTTCCGGCAAGTGCGCGGGGCGATACCGGCGCCAAAGCGCGCTACGCCACCCGCATCAGCCGCGGCCCCCTGTCGGGGGCGCCGCCGGCTTCGGCCTGTTGCAGCAGGCGCAGCAGCGCCTGCAGGTCCACCGGCTTGGTCAGGTGCCCGTCGAAGCCGGCGTCGCGCGAGCGCGAGCGGTCCTGGTCCTGGCCCCAGCCGGTGACGGCCACCAGCAGCGGGCGCGCGCCGCCGGGCAGTTGCTGGCGCACCGCACGCGCGACCTCGTGGCCGTCGCGACCGGGCATGCCGATGTCCAGCAGCGCCACGTCCGGTCGCTGCTCCTGCAGCAGGCGCAGCGCCTCGTCGCCGTCGGCGGCGCTGATCACTTCGAAGCCGTGCAGCGCCAGCAGCGCCGCGAGGCTGTCGCGCGCATCGGCGTTGTCGTCGGCCACCAGCACGCGCAGCCCGCCGGCCACGCGCGGCGGAGGCGCCGCCTCGATGCGCGGCTCCGGCTGCAGCCGTCCGCAAGGCACGCGCAGCGTTAACTCGCTGCCCTGGCCAAGCCCGTCGCTGCGCGCCGTGATGTGTCCGCCATGCAGCTCCGCCAGCCCCCGGGACAGCGCCAGGCCGATGCCCAGCCCGCCGGCGCTGCGCTCATCGTGCGCCGCGGCCTGCGAGAACAAGCCGAACACGGTGGGCAGCACCTCCGGTGCGATGCCGATGCCGTTGTCCGCCACCGACATCACGATCTCGCCCTCCTCCATCGCGGCGCGCAGCCGGATGTGGCCGCCCGGGTCGGTGTACTTGGCGGCGTTGGTGAGCAGGTTGGAGAGGATCTGCGCCAGCCGCAGCGGGTCCGCCTCGAAGCGCAGCGGCGCCTCGTCGGCCTGCACCTCCAGCCGGTGGTGCTTGGCGTCGAGCAGCGGGCGCGCGGCCTCGATGGCGGCGTCCAGCACCGCGCGCAACTCGGTGGGCCCCTTGCGCAGCGCGAGCTTGCCGCGCGTGACGCGCGACATGTCCAGCAGGTCGTCCAGCAGCAGCGCCATGTGGCCCACCTGGCGATCGATCACCTCTTGGCTCCAGCGCCGCTGCGCCTCGGTGGCGTTGGGCGCCCGGGACACCATCGCCGCCTGCCGGATCGGCGCCAGCGGGTTGCGCAGCTCGTGGGCCAGCGTGGCCAGGAACTCGTCCTTGCGCCGGTCCGACTCGCGCAGCACCTGCTCCTGGCGCTTGCGCTGCGTGACGTCGGTGAACCACACCGCCACGCCTTCGGGCACCGGCGAGGCGATGACGTGGAAGCAGCCCGCGGCCGTGCCCGCCGGCTGCCATTCGAACTCGCGCCCGTGCCCGTGCGTGGCCACGGCCAGCAACTGCTCCAGCGCCGTGTCGTCGCCGCACAGCGTCGCGCGCAGCGGCGCCTGCGCCGACAACGGTTGCCCGAACAGGCCGGTCGCCGCGGCATTGGCATAGGCCCAGCGCAGGTCCGCCACCACGCCCGACGGCGAACGCACGGGCTCCAGGATGCCGAAGGGCAGCGGCGAGGACGCCAGCACCCTTGACAGCCGCTCGTCGGCGCGCTGCGCCAGGCGCCGCGAGCGCTCGCGCTCGGCGTGCACTGCGGCCTTGCGCGCACAGATGTCGCCCAGCCACTGCAGCCGCTCATCAGGCTCGCCGGGCTGCGGCATGTGCACCGAGATCACGCCCATCACCTGCCCGTCCAGCGCGATCAGCGGCGTGCTGTGCACGGCCCGGAAACCCTCCTCGCGCGCGAGCGCGCGCCAGCTCGCGTAGCAGTCGTCCGTCTCGGTATCGCGCACCACCACGCGCCGCCCAAGGCGCACCGCCAGCCCGCAGGCCCCGTCGCCCACGTGCACCTCGCTGAACTGGCGCAGCGCCTGCGCGCCGAAGCCCTCGCTGGCGGCGGTCTGCAGCCGCTGCGAGGGCGGCTCGTACAGCGACAGCAAGCCCTTGGAGCTGCCGTGTAGCCGGCACAGCGTCTGCAGGATCAGGCCCAGTTGTTGAGGCAAGGTGCGCACCTCCAGCAGCCGGCTGCTGAGCTCGTGCAGCGCCTGCAGATCCGTCACCTGGCGGTTGAGCTCGGCCCGGGCGCGCCGCGAGGCGGCAAAAGGCCAGGACGGCAGCCAGCCGCGAAGAGAAAAAGACATGGATTCCCGTCCTCGAATGGGCGTCCAGCCTAGGCGATGGGCGCGGCCGTCCTGTAACAACATCAGAGCCCAGCGGGCCACATGCCCGGGCTGCCCCCCGGGAAAAACAGAGTATGGCCCCGGCGCGCCCTGTTACGAAACCGGGATCGCGGCGGGTCTTACTGCGGCGCCGAGGCGGCCGACGGGGCCGGGAGCGCGGGCTGATGCTCTGCATCACGGGGCGAGGCCGGCGCCTCCTGCACCGTGCGCAGTTCCCGCAGGATGCCGCCGCCGGTGACGCTGCCGCTACTGGTGCCGCTGCGCATGCGGCGTTCGCACTCGGCGCGGTCGTCGGGCGACAGCGGCTGACAGCGCAGCAGCGCGTTGTCCGCGTAACGGTCGGCGGGGCTTCCTGGGAGCGCCGGGCCGCGACGCGCATGGCGCGCTTCCTGGT
>JAEYPG010000539.1 GCA_023410975.1 Pseudomonadota bacterium | reverse complement strand
GGCAGCGCCAGCGCGGCCTCGGCCCCCGCCGCGGCGCTGCGCGTCGACGGGCCCATCGACGTGGCCTCGGGCCTGACCTTCGGGGGCGGCGAGGTGGCGTCCATGGACTGGCCCGCGCTGCGCGCGGCGGTCGAGCACTGCCGCGCTTGTGCGCTGTGCGAGAGCCGCAAGAACACCGTGTTCGGTGTCGGCAACGAGCGGGCTGACTGGATGATCGTGGGCGAGGCCCCGGGCGAGCAGGAAGACCTGCGCGGCGAGCCTTTCGTCGGCCCGGCGGGGCAGTTGCTGGACGCGATGCTGCAGGCCCTGGGCCTGACGCGCGAGGCTGCGCCGCCGCAGCGCCAGGTGTTCATCGCCAACACCTTGAAATGCCGCCCGCCGCGCAACCGCAACCCGGCGCCCGAGGAGCTGGCGCAGTGCGAGCCCTATCTGCAGCGCCAGTTGGCGCTGGTGCAGCCGAAGGTGATCCTGGCCATGGGACGCTTCGCGGTGCAGTCGCTGCTGCGCAGCACGCTGCCCATCGGCAAGCTGCGCGGCCAGGTGCACAGCTACCAGGGCATCCCGCTGGTGGTGACCTACCACCCGGCCTACCTGCTGCGCAACCCGGTGGACAAGGCGCGCGCCTGGGACGACTTGTGCCTCGCGGCCGCGATCATGGAGCGGCAGGGCGGCCGGTGAGCCCGCTGGGGCTGCGCCGCCCGGGCCATGAAAAACGGGCCCGCGGGCCCGTCGGGAAAGAGGCGCGCCGAGTGGGTGGTGCTACTGCCGCTCAGTAGTTGCGCCGCCGCACGATGATCCCCACGGCCAGCAGGCCGGCGAGCAGCAGCATGGTCTCGGACACGGGGAAGGGACTCTGCGACGGGTCCGGTTCGGCGGGCTTGGCCTGCGCCGTCGTGGCCGAGGTATTGGCCGCCGGGCGCACGGCGGCGCCAGCGCTGCCGTCGTCGCGCGGCGCCAACACTTGCACCGCCGCTGCTGTCGCAGCGGTGGGTGCGACCACGGTGGTTGTGGCGGTGGCCGCTCCCAGCGCGGCTGCACCGGATGGCGCCGCAAGGGCGGGGGCTGGCTCGACGGCAACGGCGGCGGCCAGGACACAGGCCGCCAGGACCCAGAACTTCGATCTCATGCCATCTCTCCTGAAAGTCGGCACTCAAGCAGCTTTGCGATCACGCCGCGGGGCGCATGGCCGCCGCGGCACTTTGTGGAACGGCCATGGAGCGGCGGTCCGCGCAACGCGCCCGCTCTGCCGTACGTTCGGGTATTTACCGATGTAGACCCCCAGGCTGACACCCCGTGCTCCAAGGCCTGCTGTCACAAGACGTTGGTTCTTCTGCGAAAAACGATGGTTTTGCCTGGCGCGCCCGGGCCCCCGTAGCCCTTGCGCTTCCGTGGCGCCGCCGAGGCCAAACCCGGTGCGTAGACTGCGCCGCATGCAACGCTTCATCGTCGGCGGCGCGGTGCGCGACCGCTTGCTGGGCATTCCCCATACCGACACCGACTGGGTCGTCGTTGGTGCCACACCACAGCAAATGGCGGACGCGGGCTTCCGCCCGGTGGGCGCCGACTTCCCCGTCTTCCTGCATCCCCACACCGGCGAGGAGCACGCCCTGGCGCGCACCGAGCGCAAGAGCGGGCGCGGCTACCGCGGTTTCATCGTCCACGCCGCGCCGGACGTGACGCTGGAGGACGACCTGCGGCGGCGCGACCTGACCATCAACGCCATGGCCATGCGCGAGGACGGCACGCTGGTGGACCCTTGGGGCGGCGAGCGCGACCTGCGCGCGCGCGTGCTGCGCCACGTCAGCCCTGCTTTCGTCGAGGACCCGGTGCGCGTGCTGCGCGTGGCACGCTTTGCCGCGCGCTTTACCGACTTCACGCTCGCGCCCGAGACCCTGGCCCTGATGCGCCACATGGTGGAGGAGGGCGA
The DNA here is from genome assembly GCA_023410975.1 of Pseudomonadota bacterium. Classification (GTDB taxonomy): domain Bacteria; phylum Pseudomonadota; class Gammaproteobacteria; order Burkholderiales; family Burkholderiaceae_C; genus Azohydromonas. The sequence continues at coordinate 2,199 of JAEYPG010000539.1, read as the reverse complement.
GCTCGACCACCTCGTGCCCGAGCGCGTGTGGCAGGAGCTGGCGCGCGGGCTGATGGAGCACCGGCCCTCGCGCATGTTCGAGATGCTGCGCGAGTGCGGCGCGCTGGCGGTGCTGCTGCCCGAGGTTGACCGGCTCTGGGGCGTGCCGCAGCCCGAGGCGCACCACCCGGAGGTGGACACCGGCGTGCACCTGATGCTGGTGCTGGACTGCGCCGCCCGGCTGGAGGCGCCGCTGCCGGTGCGCTTCGCCTGCCTGGGCCACGACCTGGGCAAGGGCGAGACGCCGCCGGAGGTGCTGCCGCGCCACCTGGGCCACGAGGGCCGCAGCGTGGAACTGCTCAAGGGCCTGTGCGAGCGGCTGAAGGTGCCCAACGACTGCGCGCAGCTGGCCGAGGTGGTGGCGCGCGAGCACGGCAACGTGCACCGCAGCGGCGAACTGGGCGCCAGGGCGCTGCTGCGGCTGCTGGACCGCTGCGACGCGCTGCGCCGGCCCGAGCGCTTCGAGCAGTTGCTGCTGGCCTGCGAGTGCGACATGCGCGGCCGCGCCGGGCGCGAGGACGAGGACTATCCCCAGCGCCGTCGCCTGCAGGCCGTGCTGCGCTGGGCGCGCGGCATCGATGCGCGCGCCGCCTCGTCCGAAGCCGTGGCGCGCGGCCTCAAGGGCCCGGCCATCGGCGAGGCGGTGCAGCGCGCGCGGGTGCGGGCGATCGAGGCGGGGCTGGCGGCGACGGCGCCGCTCTAGATCAGCATCCCGATCAGCCCTGCGATCAGGCTCAGCACCAGGCTGCTGGCCAGCGGCAGGTGGATGTCGCGCCCGCGCCAGCGGAAACTGAGGTCACCGGGCAGCCGGCCCAGGCCGATCTTGCGCAGCCAGCCGTTGAGGCCGCTGAAGATCAGTGAAGCCAGCAGGAAAACGAGAAGCCAGCGCATGGCTCAAAGCCGGGCAGGTCGCGGGCCTGGCTCACAGCCGGTGGCTGCGGTCGCCGTGCACGAAGCCGATGGGGTCGAAGCCTTCGGGCAGTCCGCGGCCGAAGCCGATGACCTTGAACAGCTCGCCCATCTCGTGCTCCTGCATCAGCTTCTGCGCCATGGTGCGCTCGCGCACGCCGGCCTGCGCCAGCCGCTCGGCCAGGCCGCAGTTCATCAGGAAGCGGCCTTGCGAGGTGTAGCCCAGCACGTCCAGCCCGGCGTCCTGCCCGGCCAGCGCGATGCCGGTGAAGTCCACGTGCGCGGTGATGTCCTTGAGGCCCACGTCGGAGAGCGGGTCGGTGTCGGCCTGGTGCGCGCGGTGGCACATCAGCGTGCCCCCGTGGCGCTGCGGGTGGTAGTACTCCGCCTCCGGGAAGCCGTAGTCGATGAAGAAGGCGGCGCCGCGCTGGAGCCTGTCGGCCAGCGTGGCGATGAAGGCGCGCGCCTGCGGGTGGATCTCCGTCACGGTGCCCGGCACGAAGGGGCCTTCCACCGGCGGGCGCAATTCGGTGGGGCGGTCGGCGAAGACGAATTTCCACTCGTCCACCGCCACGCCGCGTTCGAGCCACTGCGCGCCGTCCCAGTGCAGCAGCTGCACGGGCATGGCGTCCAGCACCTCGTTGCCCACCACCACGCCCTCGATGGCCTCGGGCAGCGCATCGACCCAGCGCACGCGCTCGCCGAACGCGGCCAGCCGCTGCTGCTGGCGCTGGCGCAGCGAGGCCGAGAGCTCGACGATGGTGTAGCGGGCGCAGCGGTCGCCCAGCGCTTCGAGCAGCTGCGCGGCGAGCGCGCCGGTGCCGGCGCCGAACTCCACCACCTCGGCCAGGCCCGTGGTGTCGAGCACCTGCGCCACCTGCACCGCGACGGTGTGGCCGAACAGCGGGCTGATCTCGGGCGCGGTGACGAAGTCGCTGCCGCTCTCGGGCGACCAGCCGAACTTCACGCCGCCGTGGGCGTAGTAGCCCAGGCCCGGCCTGTAGAGCGCGGCGGCCATGAAGCGGTCGAAGGGCCACCAGCCGCCGGCCGCGGCGATGTCCTGCCGGATTTGCTGGGCCAGCGCGGCCGATACACTGGCGGGTTCGTCTTCTCTATGCATGTGGGGGATTGTAGGAATCATGGTCCAGCGACCCGCCGTGCTGGTTACCGGCAGCGCCCGACGCATCGGCCGCGCCATCGCGCTCGATCTGGCCGCCCATGGCTGGGACGTGGCTGTGCACTGTCGCGGCT
>JAEYPG010000279.1 GCA_023410975.1 Pseudomonadota bacterium | reverse complement strand
CGTCACCTTGGCCTTGCCCTGCAGGACTTCGACCTTGGAGGCGAAGGTGGCCTGCGGCAGGTCGGCCAGCGCCGCGAGCATCTGGCCGGTCTGGTTGCAGTCGTCATCGATGGCCTGCTTGCCCAGGATCACCAGGCCCGGCTGCTCCCGGTCCACCAGGGCCTTCAGGATCTTGGCCACGGCCAGCGGCTGCAGCTCGGCATCCGTCTCGACCAGGATGGCGCGGTCGGCGCCCATCGCCAGGGCGGTGCGCAGCGTTTCCTGGCACTGCGTCACGCCGCAGGACACGGCAATGATTTCCGTGGCGACGCCCTTTTCCTTGAGCCGGACCGCTTCCTCGACGGCGATCTCGTCGAAGGGGTTCATGCTCATCTTCACGCCGGCCAGATCGAGCCCCGAGCCGTCGGACTTCACGCGCGCCTTGACGTTGTAGTCGATCACGCGCTTGACAGCGACCATCACTTTCATCGTGGAAACCCCTTTCAGTTCACAGTGGCAACAGCTGCCGGCAACTTGCTGCCTTGCTGCGCCGGGTAGGTGGAAGCCCGCCGCACCAGCGATGTCGTCATCACGGTGGCTTCGCCCTCGATGACGACCGTTTCGCCCACGCGGCATACGGTTGAAAGCACCGCTCGCGCCTTGGCCTCGTCGGTCGAGAGCACCGTCACCGTGGCATGGACGGTGTCGCCCGGGCGCACCGGTGCGCGGAACTTCAGCTGCTGAGCCAGGTACACCGTGCCAGGCCCGGGAAGCCGGTTTGCCACGGCCGCGGAGATCACGCTGGCGCTCAGGAAGCCATGGGCAATGCGTCCCTTGAAGCTCGTGGTCGCCGCGTACTCCTCGTTGGTGTGCACGGCGTTGTTGTCGCCCGACACGCCGGCAAACAGCACGATGTCCGCCTCCGTGATCGTCTTGGAGTACGTCGCGTGCATGCCCGCTCGCAAATCCTCGATGTCGTAGCCGTTGAGATCGTTCATTCAGCTCTTCCTCATGGTGGCAATCTCGTTCAATCGGCTCCCAGCGCTTGCCTGGGTCCACGGCGGCGGAGAAGCCAACCGCGCCGTGGGCGCATCGGTGGACCGAGCATCAGCGTGCGGCGGCGGTTGCAGGGCTCCACATCGGGGCAGGTCCATCAGCCCGCCGTCCGCATGCCGCCTTCGCAGCTCGGCCAGGCACTGCCGAAGAAACGCCATGGCTTGGGCTCCTGTCGAAAGGGTTCTGTCTGGACGGGCTGGTCCGCCGTGGGGGATCAGCAGGACGCGGCGCGGCCCAGGTGATGCATTGCTCGATGCCGGTCATCATGGTTAGGTGGTGCGGCCCTTCTTGAACCACTGCTTGGGGCCCCTGGCCTGCTGCAGCTCGGCATGCAGCCAGCTCTTCCCGAAAGCTTCGGGGCAGGCTGAGAACAGGTCACCGCTGCGCCCGGCCCCGACGACCCCCACGTCGTGGTCCATGGACTCGCGCAGGCCGTACTGCGCCAGGCGTTCAAGCGAAGTCATGGCGTGCCGCTCCCTTCAGTCCCGGCCCACCAGCTCGCGGCCAATGATCATCTGCTGGATCTGCGTGGTGCCTTCGTACAGGCGCAGCAGCCGCACGTCGCGGTAGAAGCGCTCCACCGGGTACTCGTTGATGTAGCCCGAGCCGCCGTGCACCTGCACGCCGCGGTCGGCCACGCGGCCCACCATCTCGGTGCAGAACAGCTTGCAGCACGAGGCCCGCATGCTCACCTGCGGATCGCTCTGGCCCACGGGCTTGGCGTCGTAGCGCAGCGCGCAGTCCTGTACCATGCTCCAGCCGGCATACAGCTCGGCCTGGCTGTCGGCCAGCATGGCCTGGATCAGCTGGAAGTCGCCGATGCGCTTGCCGAACTGGCGTCGCTCGCGGGCATAGCCCACCGACTCGTCGAGGATGCGCTGCGCCATGCCGCAGGCCACCGCGGAGATGTGCAGGCGCCCGCGGTCCAGCACCTTCATGGCCGTCTTGAAGCCCTGCCCCGGCTTGCCGCCTATCACGTTGGACGCCGGCACGCGCACGTTGTCGAGCACCACGTCGCAGGTCTTGGTGCCGCGCTGGCCCATCTTCTTGTCGGGCTTGCCCAAGCTCAGGCCGGGCAGGTCCGCCGGGACGATGAAGGCCGAGATGCCGCCGGGGCCGGGGCCGTCGGTGCGCGCCATCAGCGTGAAGGCACCCGCGCGCGGCGCATTCGTGATGAAGCGCTTGGTGCCGTTGAGCACGTAGTGGTCGCCCACGCGCTCGCCTCGGGCCTTGAGCGCGGCCGAGTCGGAGCCGGCGTCGGGCTCGGTCAGCGCGAAGGACATGATCAGCTCGCCCGTGGCCACGCGCGGCAGGATCACGCGCTTCTGCTCCTCGGTGCCGTCCATCAGGATGCCCTGCGAACCTATACCGACGTTGGTGCCGAACACGGAGCGGAAGGCCAGCGCGGTGTGGCCGATCTCGTAGGCCACGCGGCATTCCTGGCTCATCGACAGGCCGATGCCGCCGTACTCCTCGGGAATGGAGATGCCGAACAGACCCATGGCCTTCATGTCCTCGACGATGTCGGCGGGCACTTCGTCGTGCTCCTCCACCGCTTCCTCGGCGGGCATGAGGCGCTCGCGGACGAAGCGCTGGACGGACGAGAGCAACAGCTCGAAGGATTCGTGGTCGATGGCCATGGTGGGATGCCTGCGTGGAAGGGTTCAGCGGGAGTCGGGTCGCGGTTCGCTCACTCGACGATGATCTTTCGGTCCTTGATGAGGTTCGACAGCGTCTTGCCCTCGTCGGCCAGCAGCTTGCGAAAGGCCGCCGCGTCCAAGGGCGCCGGCTCGGCGGCCAGATCGGCGAATCGCTGCTTTTGCGCCGGTGACGCCAAGGCCCTGGTCAGCTCGCGCGACAGGCGCTCGGTGATCTCGGGAGGCACCTTGTTCGGCGCCCAGAGGCCGAACCAGACGTCCAGGCTGGCGTTCTGGATGCCCAGCTCCGCGTAGGTGGGCGCCTCGGGGAAGAAGGGCGACTTCCTGTCGCTGGCCACGGCCAGCAGCTTGACCTTGCCGCTCCTGATGTGCGGGAAGGCGATGCCCGGATCGAAAATGACGTCGGCCTGGCTGGCCATCACATCCTGCAGGGCGGGAGCGGAGCCGCGGTAGGGGACGTGCGTGATCGACGTGCCGGTGCTTTGCAGGAACAGCTCTCCGGCGAGATGGGGTGCCGTGCCCGTGCCGGACGATGCGAAGGACAGCTTGCCGGGCTGCGACTTGGCCAGCGCGACGAGCTGCTTGGCATCCTTGACCTCCAGCGTGGGACGGGCAAGCAGATACATCTGCATGCGCCCGATCCCCATGACCGGGCTCAGGTCCCGCGAAGGCAGCAGGTTGGACTTGAACAGGTAAGGATTGGCCGTCTCGACCGAGGTGGGTGCGACGAGGAACGTGTAGCCGTCCGGCGCAGCCCGCGACACTTCGCCCACACTCAGGTTGCCGCTGGCACCAGGCTTGTTCTCGACGACGAACGTTTGCCCCAGGGCTTCAGTGAGCGACTGCGCCACGGCGCGCGCCATCACGTCCGTGCCGCCGCCGGGCGCGAGACCCACCACCAGGCGCACGGGCTTGGCCGGCCAGGCCGCGGTCTGGCTGGCCGCCGGAAGGGCGGCGCCGGCCAGGAGCGCGGCCGCATACACGGCCAGCGAGCGGCGCGACGTGCGGCGAAGGGGGCGGTGGGAGCTGGGGATCATGGTTGTCTCCTGATTTCTGCAATCGGCCGGCAAGCCAGCCAGGGTTTGCCCACCAGCCGGTAGGCGAGCGCGCAGGTTGAGCAGGCACCGGCCCGGCGCTGGGGCGGCGCGGTGCGGTGCGTATCCGCATGGGTGGCCCCATGGGGCCGGTTCGCTCACTTTCTCCGAGTCCTGGCGTCCTCGGCACGTGCTGCGCGGATCGCCTCCACGGACTCCGGGTTGACCAGGGTGCTGAGGTCTCCTGTTTCCTCGCCCAGCCAGGCCGCGCGCACCACGCGGCGCATCAGCTTGGAGCTGCGGGTGCGCGGCAGCTCGGCAACGAAGACCACCTTGGCCGGCCGGAACGCCCCACCCAGCCCCGCGACGACCGCGGCGGACAGGCTCCCGGCCGCAGCCTCCAGCTCGATGTCCGGCCGCGGGACGCAAACGCACAGCACGGCGGTGCCTTTGACCGGATCGGGCATGCCGACCGCCGCCGCATCGCTCACCAGCCCCGTGCCCATCAGCAGCGCCTCGATCTCGGACGGTCCGGTGCGCTTGCCGGCGATCTTGAGCGTGTCGTCGGAACGGCCGTGCACGTACCACATGCCGTCGGCATCGCGGCTGGCAAAGTCGCCGTGCACCCACAGGTTCGGCAGCCGCGACCAGTAGCTCTGGAGGTAGCGCTCGCCGTCCTGCCACAGCCCGCGCGTGAGCCCGATGCTGGGGGCGCGCATCACCAGCTCACCGGTGACGCCGCAGCCGACCGCGGCCCCTTCGGCATCGACCACGTCGGCGCCGGTGCCCGGCACCGGACCGGCGAAGGCGCAAGGCTTGAGCGGATGGATGACGGTGCCGGTCAGGATGCCGCCCACCTCGGTCCCGCCGGAGTAGTTGAGCAGGGGCACGCGCCGCTGGCCCACGCGCTCGAAGGTCCACTGCCAGGCCTCGGGCGTCCACGGTTCACCGGTGGAGACGATGACGCGCAGCGAGCCGAGATCCCGCTCGGCCAGCTCGGCGTCGTCCAGCGACATCGACAGGCGCGCCACCGTCGGCGCCAGGCCCAGGTAGCTGACGCGGTGGCGCTCGACCAGCCGCCACAGGCGGTCGGGCTGCGGGTAGTTGGGCGCTCCTTCGGCCAGCACGATGGTCGAGCCGACCAGCAGGCCCCCGAACACCAGGATCGGCCCGATCAGCCAGCCCATGTCCGACATCCACAGGAAGCGGTCCTCGGGCTTGAGGTCCATGCAGATGGACAAGTCCAGTGTGGTCTTGACCGGGAAGCCGCAGTGCGAGTGCACCACGCCCTTGGGCTTGCCGCTGGTGCCCGAGGTGAACATCAGCAGCAGCGGGTCGTCAGCCGGCATGGGTTCGGTGAGCACGGCCGTGAAGTCCTCGGGAGCACCCGCGGCGAGCTCGTGCCACCAGTGGTCGCGCCCCTGCGTCCAACCGTGCCCGGCGGCCAGGTGCTTCAAGACCACGACATGGCGCACGCCGGGGCAATGGGCCAGTGCCTCGTCCACCACAGCCTTCGCGCCGACGGGCCTGCCGCGGCGCAGCGAGCCATCGACGGTGATCACCGCCTTGGCCTGGCCGTCGTTCAGGCGCTGTGCGATCGCGTCGGCGCCGAAACCCGAGAACATGGGCAGCACGATGGCGCCGACCTTCGCCACGGCAAGCATCGCGGCGGCGGCGTGCGGCAGGTTGGGCAGGTACATGCCCACCACGTCACCCCGGCCCAGGCCAAGCTGGCGCAGGCCCCAGCCGATGCGGCAGGTTTCCCGGTCCAGATCGGCAAAAGTCCAGCAGGACTCCGCGCCGTCCTCGCCCTCCCAGACCAGCGCCGGCTGGTCGTAGCGCGCCGTGCCGCGCCAGCGGTCGATGCAGTTGAGCACCACGTTGGTCACGCCGCCCGCGCACCAGCGCGCAAAGGGCAGCCCATCGCCGAGGTCGAGCACCTGCTCGTAGGGCCGTTCGAAGCGGTAGTCGAGGAAACGGATCAGCGCGTCGTGGAACCATGCCGGGTCGGCACTCGCGCGCTCATTGAGCGCTTCGAAGCTGTCCACTTCGAGCGCGCGCATGAAGCGGGTCAGGTTGGCCCCCTTCACGGTGTCCGCATCGGGCCGCCACACGACGCCCTGGGCCTTGGGAACATCGACCTGCATGACTTGCACTCCAATCAATCTGTTCAAGCGGCTCGGCGAGCACCGGCCTTGGCTGCGCGGCGAACCGGCTCAGCGGTGGTCGAACACGGGCTTGCGCTTGTCGAGGAACGCGCGCATGCCCTCGTGCGCATCCGCACTGGCGAAGCGCGCGTGCAACTGGCGGCGCTCGAAATGGATGCCCTCGTTGAGCGAGGCCTCGTAGGCCCGGTTCACGGACTCCTTGATCGCCATGAGCGCCGGGGCCGAGAAGCCGGCGATGGTGGTGGCCAGGGCCACCGCCTCGTCCATCAAGCGATCGTCCGGCACCACCCGGGAAACCAGCCCATAGCGGTCAGCCTCCTCGGCATCGAGGGTACGCGCCGACAGGCACATGTCCATGGCCTTGGCCTTGCCGATGGCGCGCGGCAGCCGCTGCGTGCCGCCGGCCCCGGGCATCAGTGCCAGCTTGATCTCCGGCAGCGAGAAGCGCGCGCTGTGCGCGGCCAGCACGATGTCGCACGACAGCGCCAGCTCGCAGCCGCCCCCCATCGCGAAGCCGGCCACGGCGGCGATGACGGGCTTGCGCACGCGCCGGATCGTCTCCCAGTTGCGGGTGATTAACTCGCTGCGGTAGACGTCGATGTAGCTCCAGCGAGCCATGGCGGCGATGTCGGCCCCGGCGGCGAAGGCCTTGGGGCCGCCGGTGAGGACGATGGCGCCGATGGCGTCATCGCTGTCGAGCGCCAGCAGGGCCTGGCCCAGGCCGTCCATGACTTCGTCGTTGAGGGCGTTGAGCTGTCTGGGGCGGTTGAGCGTGACGATGCCCACGCGTCCGGTGCGCTCGACGAGGATGACGGGTTCTTGCATCAGGAGTCTCCGGGAGTCAGATCGAGCCGTCGCTGAGCATTTCGCGCAGCTTGAACTTCTGCACCTTCCCCGTGGGCGTGGCCGGCATCGCCTCGCGCACGATCAGCCGCTCGGGGATGTACTGGAGGGCGATGCGCTGCTCCTTGAGGAAGGCGACCATGCCCTCGAAGTCGAGCTGCTGCCCGGGCCTGGGCACGACGATGGCGCAGGCCCGCTCGCCCAGGCGCTCGTCCGGGTAGGCCACGATGGCCACCTGCGCCACGGCCGGGTGCTTGTAGAGCAGCGCCTCCACCTCCAGCACCGGGATGTTCTCGCCGCCGCGGATGATCACGTCCTTGCTGCGGCCGCTGATGCGGATGTAGCCCCTGGCGTCCACGCGTGCCAGGTCGCCGGTGTCGAACCAGCCTTCGGCATCGGTGCCGTTGAGCTGCGGACGCTTGAGATAGCCGCCGAAGTTGGAGCAGGAACGCACCAGGAGCTTGCCCACCTCGCCCGCAGGCAGCTCCTGGCCGTCGACGTCCACCACCTTGATCTCGACGCCGGGCAGCGGGCAGCCGTCGGTGGAAAAGGCCAGCTCGTCGGCGTCGTCGAGCTTGATGAGCGTGACCGCGCCGTTCTCGGTCATGCCCCAGGCCGACACGATCTTGGTGCCCAGGGCGGCGCGTGCCCGCTCGACCAGCGCTCCGGGAATGGGTGCGCCTGCACACAGGAAGGTTTTGAGGCTGGGCACGGGCTGGCCGCTTTCCTGTACCGCCTTGGTGAGGTCGGCCAGGAAGGGCGTGGAGGCCATCGTGAAGGTGACGCCCTCCGACCGGATGATCTCCACGGCCTTGCGCGGCTCCCAGGCATCCTGCAGCACCGCGCCGGCGCGCAGCATGATGGGCATCATCAGCCCGTACATGAAGCCCGTCTGGTGCGCCATCGGCGAGGCCATCAGCACCACGTCGTGCTGATTCAAGGCCAGGCGCTCGGCATACGGCACGATGTTGGCCATGAGGGTGTTGGCCGAGTGCATCACGCCTTTGGGCTCGCCGGTGGTGCCCGAGGTGTAGAGCAGCTGCGTGACGTCGTCCGGGCCGGGCCGGTGGGGGCGCAGGATGCCCGCGGCGTCCGAACTCCTTTGCGCGTCATGGCCCATCAGCAGGGCATCGAACGAGTCGGGCCCCTCCCCGTCCACCACGACGATGTGCTGCAGCGAGGGCACGGCGGGCTTCAAGGCGCGCGCCATGGCCTCGTGGTCGAAGCCGCGGAAGACCTTGGGCACCACCAGCAGCCGGGCCTCGCCGTGCTTGAGCATGAAGGACAGCTCGCGCTCGCGGAAGATGTGCATCAGCGGGTTGAGCACGGCACCGATGCGCGAGCACGCCAGGTACAGCGCCGTGAACTGCCACCAGTTGGGCAGCTGCATGGCCACCACATCGTTGCGGCCGATGCCCAGCCGTGCTAGGCCGAGGGCGATGCGGTCCACCGCCTCGCCCAGCTCGCGGTACGTGAAGCGGCGCAATTCGCCGGACTCCACGCGCAGCGCCGTCAAGGCCAGCTTGTCCGGATACGCAGCCACGCAGGCATCGAGCTCGTCGTTGATGGTGCGGTCGAGCCAGTGGCCCTGCGCGATGCTGCGCGCGCGCCGCGGCGGCAACAGAACGGCGTCAAACTCCATGGGGTGTCTCCTTCCTCGGTGGATGAACGCCGGGCTCAGGCCGGTACGGCGCCGCGGCCGGCGCGGGTGCGCGCGATGATGGTTTTCATGATCTGGGCCGTGCCGTCGCCGATCTGGAAGCCCAGCACGTCGCGCAGCCGCTGCTCCATCAGTCCGCGGTCGTAGCCGCCATGGCCGTGCATCAGCAGGCACTGGTGCACCACGTCGTAGGCCAGCTTCGGCGCCCACCACTTGCACATCGCGGCCTCGGCGCTGTGCGGAAGTTCCTTGTCCTTGAGCCAGAGCGCCTGCAGGCACAGCAACCGCGCGGCCTCGACCTGGGTGTCGTAGTCGGCCAGCGGGTGCGACACGCCCTGGAAGGCCGACAGCGGCTTGCCGAAGGCCTGGCGCTCGGCCACGTGGGCCCAGGTCTCCTCCAGCGCCACGCGCGCCACGGCCAGCACCTGCAGGCCGATGAGGGCGCGCGAGTAGTCGAAGCCCTGCATCACCTGCACGAAACCCTTGTTCTCGTCGCCCAGGCGATGCGACACGGGCACGCGCACGTTCTCGAAGAAGATCGAGCCGCGGCCGATGGCGCGCTGGCCGTGGCAGTCGAAGCGGTTGCGCGTGACCCCGGGCAGGTCCATGGGCACCAGCAGCGCCGTCACGCCGTGGGCCGCGGACTCCGCCGTGCCGGTGCGGCCGAACACGACCGCCGCGTCGGCCTGGTCCGCGGCGGAAATCGACGTCTTCTCGCCGTTGAGGATGTAACTCTCGCCGTCGCGCTCGATGCGCAGGCGCAGGTTGGCCGCATCGGAGCCGCCGCGCGGCTCGGTCAGCGCGATGGCCAGCAGCGCCTCGCCGCGCGTGAGCCGCGTCAGCCACGGCTTCATGATCTCCGGCGCCCCGTGCTGCGACAGGATCTGCCCGTTCAGCGAGGCCAGCAGGTTGATGTAGGAGATGCTGAGGTCGGCGCGGGCAATCTCCTCATGGATGACCCCGGCGGCCAGCACGCCCAGCCCCTGGCCGCCGTACTCCTCGGGCAGCTCGGGCGCGATGAAGCCCATTTCTCCCATCTCGCGCATGAGCTGGCGGTCGAGCACGCGGGTCTTGTCGCGCTCCTGGAAGCCCGGCGCCACGCGGTCGGTCGCGTAGCGGCGCACATGGTCGGCCAGGGTTGCCAGGTCGTCATCGAGGTACGGGTTCATGGGAGATGGGCGTCTTTGGAGTGAGCTCCGCCCTGGCGCGCACCCTTGCGGGAGCACACCATGAGGCGGTTCGGTGGTGGGCCGGGACCCGCGCCTACTTTGCGTACTTGCGGAAGTCGGGCTTGCGCTTGTCCTTCAGCGCCGCCACGCCCTCACGCGACTCGTCGGTGTCGTAGTAGAGCTTCAGGGCATACATGCCCATGCCAGCGATGCCGGCCTGGTGGGCCGTGTCCATGTTGAAGCTGCGCTTGGCGATGGCGATCGCGGTCGGGCTGCGCTCGCAGATCTCCTCGGCCCATTGCTGCACCGTCTCGTCCAGCTTGTCGGCGGGAACGCAGATGTTGGCCAGGCCCATGGCCACGGCTTCCTGGCCCGAGTAGCGCTTGTTCAGGTACCAGATCTCGCGGGCCTTCTTCTCGCCCACCACGCGGGCCAGGAACGCCGTGCCGTAGCCCGGGTCCACCGAGCCCATCTTGGGGCCCACCTGGCCGAAAATGGCCTTCTCGGAGCAGATGGTCAGGTCGCAGATCGTGCATAGCACGTTGCCGCCGCCGATGGCGAAGCCTTGCACCCGGGCGATGACCGGCTTGGGCACGTTGCGGATGGCGTCGTGCATCTCCTCCATCGGCAGGCCGATGGTGCCGCGGCCGTCGTAGTTGCCGTCGTGCGCGGACTGGTCGCCGCCGGTGCAGAAGGCGCGGTCGCCGGCGCCGGCCAGCACGATGGCGCCGACGTCCCGGTCATAGCCGGCCTTGTTCAGCGCCTTGATGAGCTCGTCGCAGGTCTGGCCCCGGAAGGAGTTCATCTTCTCCGGGCGGTTGATCGTGATCCAGGCCACCCCGTTGCGGACCTCGTACAGAATGTCTTCGAAGTTCATGTCCAGTCTCCTTTTGCGTTCAGCCGTTCATCGTCAAGCCGCCCGACACGCTCAGCACCTGACCGGTCACGTAGGCTGCGTCGTCGCTCGCAAAGAACAGCACCGCACCCGGCAGGTCGCCGGGCTGTCCGATGCGGCCGAGCGGGATGGAGCGCGTGAAGGTCTCCATGAGCTTTTCGGGATTGCCCGCGCCTTCCTTGTAGTCGGCGAACAGCGCGGTGTCGGTCGGTCCGGGGCACACGACGTTGACAGTGATGCCGTGGCGCGCATGCTCGCGGGCGATGGTCTTGGAGAAAGACACCAGCCCGCCCTTGCATGCGGCGTAGACCGCCTCGCCCGAGGAGCCCACGCGCGCCGCGTCCGAGGCGATGTTGACGATGCGGCCCTTCTTGCGCGCGGCCATGCCGGGCAGCACGGCGTGGTGCATGTGCAGCGCACCCGTGAGGTTGATGGCGATGAGCCGCTCCCACTGCGCCGGTTCGGTCTTGGTAAAGGGCTTGAAGACGTCCCAGCCGGCGTTGTTCACCAGCACGTCGATGGGGCCGAGCCGGGACTCGGCCGCGGCGACGGCGGCGTTGACGCTGTCGCGGTCGGTGATGTCGCAACGCAGCGCCTCGGCCACGCCGCCTTCGGCACGGATGTCGGCGGCCACCTTCTGCGCGGTCTCCGGGTTCAGGTCGAAGACCGCCACGCGGGCGCCTTCTGCGGCGAACCTGCGGCACGTGGCCCCGCCAATGCCGCCGCCGCCGCCGGTGACGACCACGGTTTGGTTCTCGAATCGCTGCATCGCGCTTCCTTTCGCTGTCCAGGGTCTGGGAGGAATCGAAGATGACCACATCGCGCATTCGATTTGGTCAATATGTTTACGTATATTAGGTATGCCTTCTGAGACATGCAACCCTGGCACCACCGGAAAGATCTATGGTTTTCCCTGAAAACAGCAAGCAACGCAGC
>JAEYPG010000132.1 GCA_023410975.1 Pseudomonadota bacterium | reverse complement strand
CGGCTGACCGCCTCGCAGGTGCGCTCGCGGCTGCGGCGCCAGGCGCTGCAGGCCGGTCTGCCGACCTCGGTGCATCCGCACATGCTGCGCCACAGCTACGCCTCGCACCTGCTGCAATCCAGCGGCGACCTGCGCGCGGTGCAGGAGCTGCTGGGCCACGCCAGCATCACCACCACCCAGATCTACACGCGGCTGGACTTCCAGCACCTGGCCAAGGTGTACGACGCGGCGCACCCGCGGGCGAAGAAGAAGGACGGTTGACGGCCCGCGGCGGCGCACGCGCCCGCGCCGGGCGTGACGGGCTGCGCTGATCGCGAAGCCCTGCGCCGCCGGGCGGGCGAGTGGGGGCATGGACAATCCGCCCCCATGAAATCGATCCGACTTCGCGAGGGCAAAGAGCGCTCGCTGCTGCGCAAGCATCCCTGGGTGTTCGAAGGCTCCATTGCCAAGGGCAAGGCCGATTCCGGCGAGACCGTGCGCGTGGAAAGCGCCGAAGGGCGCTTCCTGGCCTGGGGCGCCTTCAGCCCCACCTCTTCCATCCGCGTGCGCGCCTGGAGCTTCGACGAGAGCGAGCGCATCGACGCCGCCTTCTTCCAGCGCCGCATCGAGCAGGCCGTGCAGCTGCGCAGCAGGCTGCCCATCGACAGCGACGGCGTGCGGCTGGTCCACGGCGAGGCCGACGGGCTGCCGGGGCTGATCGTGGACCGCTACGCCGACGTGCTCAGCGCGCAGTTCCTCTCCGCCGGCGTGGAGCGCTGGAAGGACACGATTGCCGACGCGCTGCTGGCCGCCACGGGCTTGGCGCGGCTCTACGAGCGCTCCGACTCGGGCGTGCGCGGCCTCGAAGGCCTGGAGCCGGTCAGCGGCTGGCTGCGCGGCGAAGGCGACACCGCGGTCACGATCCGCGAGCACGGCTGGCGCCTGACGCTGGACGTGGCCGAGGGCCACAAGACCGGCTACTACCTGGACCAGCGCGACAACCGGCTGCGCTTCATGGAGTGGGTGAAGCGCCTGGGCGCACAGCGCGTGCTCAACTGCTACAGCTACACCGGCGGCTTCAGCGTCGCGGCGCTGGCCGGCGGCGCGACGCGCGTGGTGAGCGTGGATTCCTCCGGCCCCGCGCTGGCGCGCGCCAAGGCGCACGTGGAGCTCAACGGCTTCGACCTGGCGCGCGCGGAATTCGCCGACGCCGACGTCAACCAGTACCTGCGCGGCTGCCTGCAGCGCGAGGAGCGCTTCGACGCCATCGTGCTGGACCCGCCCAAGTTCGCGCCCTCGGCCGCGCACGCCGAGCGCGCCGCGCGCGCCTACAAGGACATCAACCGCCTGGCGCTGAAGCTGCTGGAGCCCGGCGGCCTGCTGCTGACCTTCTCTTGCTCCGGCGGCGTGGGGCCGGACCTGTTCCACAAGATCGTGGCCGGCGCGGGCAGCGACGCCGGCGTGGACGGCTACCTGCTGGCACGCCTGGAGGCCGCCTGCGACCACCCCACCACGCTGGCCTACCCGGAAGGCGAGTACCTCAAGGGGCTGGTGGTGATGAAGAAGTGAGGTCCATGCGCGGCTCGAACTTCGTGCGCTGCAGGCTGAAGAAGGAGCGCACGTTGCGCACGTTGGCGTCCTGCGTGAACAGGCGCTGCACCAGCGCCTGGTAGGCCGTCATGCCCGGCACCCACAGCACCAGCACGAAGTCCGGCCCGGAGGCCACGCGGTAGCACTGCTGCACGGCGCCTTCCGCGCGCACGCGCGCCTCGAAGGCCGCCTGGTGCTCTGCGCCCTGGCGGTCCAGCGTGATCTCGACGATGGCGGTGAGGCTGTCGGGCAGCACGGCGGGCGACACCAGCGCCATCTGGCGCTCGATCACGCCCTCGTCCACCAGCCGCCGCACCCGGCGCAGCGCCGTGGCCGGGGAAATGCCGGCCGCCTCGGCCAGCGCCTGGTTGGAGCGGCTGGCGTCTTCCTGCAGCAGCGCCAACAGGCGCCGATCCAATTCGTCCAAGGAAGTCATGTGCAATATTATTGCTTTAATTTATTTTTATTGAAATAAAAATTCGTACTTCAGGTAACTTGCAAGAAAACTCCAGTTTGTCTGCGAATTTGCAAGCACTTTGCATGATGAACTGCCTACGATGCCGCCTACTGTTTCTGCCGAGGAGGGTTCGACATGTGTGGCATCGTGGCTGGCGTGGCGGGGCGTGACATCGTCCCGGTGCTGTTGGAAGGCCTGAAGCGGCTGGAATACCGCGGATACGACTCTTGCGGCGTGGCGGTGCATCAGCATGGCGCGCTGCGGCGCACGCGCAGCACGGCGCGCGTGGCCGAGCTGGCGGCGCAGGTGGTGCATGACGAAGTGGCCGGCGGCACCGGCATCGCGCACACGCGCTGGGCCACGCACGGCGCCCCGGCCGAGCACAACGCGCATCCGCACTTCTCGGGCGACCGCGTCGCGCTGGTGCACAACGGCATCATCGAGAACCACGAGGAGCTGCGTGCCGAGCTGCAGGGCCGTGGCTACGTCTTCGCGAGCCAGACCGACACCGAGGTCATCGCCCACCTCGTGAACCACCTCTACGAAGGCGACCTGTTCGATGCCGTGCAGCGCGCCACGCAGCGGCTGCGCGGCGCCTACGCCATCGCCGTGTTCTGCCGCGACGAGCCGCAGCGCGTGGTGGGCGCCCGCCAGGGCTCGCCGCTGGTGCTGGGCGTGGGGGAGGGCGAGAACTTCCTGGCTTCCGATGCCATGGCGCTGGCCGGCGTGACCGACCAGATCGTCTACCTGGAAGAAGGCGACGTGGTGGACCTGCAGCCGGGCAAGAGCTGGATCAGCGCGCGCCAGGCCGACGGCAGCTACCGCCCGGTGCAGCGCGAGGTGCGCACCGTGCACGCCCACAGCGGCGCCGCCGAGCTGGGCCCGTACCGCCACTACATGCAGAAGGAGATCTTCGAGCAGCCGCGCGCCATCGCCGACACGCTCGAAGGCCTGGAGCACGTCAGCCCCGAGCTGTTCGGCCAGGGCGCCACGGCGGTGTTCAAGGACGTGCGCCAGGTGCTGATCCTGGCCTGCGGCACCAGCTACTACGCCGGCAGCACCGCCAAGTACTGCCTGGAGTCCAACGCGGGCATTCCCACCACCGTGGAGATCGCCAGCGAGTACCGCTACCGCGACAGCGTGCCCGACCCGAAGACGCTGGTGGTCACCATCAGCCAGAGCGGCGAGACGGCCGACACCATCGCCGCCCTCAAGCACGCGCGCGGGCTGGGCATGGAGCACACGCTGACCATCTGCAACGTGGGCACCAGCGCCATGGTGCGCGAGTGCCGCTTCAGCTTCCTCACGCGCGCCGGCGTGGAGATCGGCGTGGCCTCGACCAAGGCCTTCACGACGCAGCTGGTGGGCCTGTTCCTGCTGACGCTGGCGCTGGCGCAGGTGCGCGGCCGCCTCGCGGACGAGCAGGAGGCCGCGCACGTGCGCGCGCTGCGCCACCTGCCCGCCGCGGTGCAGGCGGTGCTGGCGCTGGAGCCGCAGGTCATCGCCTGGAGCGAGGAGTTCGCCAGCAAGGAGAACGCGCTGTTCCTGGGCCGCGGGCTGCACTACCCCGTGGCGCTGGAGGGGGCGCTCAAGCTCAAGGAGATCAGCTACATCCACGCCGAGGCCTATCCGGCGGGCGAGCTCAAGCACGGCCCGCTGGCGCTGGTGACGGCGGCGATGCCGGTGGTCACGGTCGCGCCCCACGACCAGCTGCTGGAGAAGCTCAAGAGCAACATGCAGGAGGTGCGCGCACGCGGCGGCGAGCTGTTCGTGTTCGCCGATGCCGACACCCGCATCCAGAGCGCGCAGGGCGTGCACGTGATCCGCATGCCCGAGCACTACGGCGTGCTCAGCCCGATCCTGCACGTGGTGCCGCTGCAGCTGCTGGCCTACCACACGGCCTGCGCGCGCGGCACGGACGTGGACAAGCCGCGCAACCTGGCGAAGTCGGTGACGGTGGAGTGAGCGAGGCGGGCCGGCGGCGCCTGGAGGCCGCCGGCCTTCAGGCAATTGCCGGGAAAAGAATAAGTGCTTAACGTCTATTTCACTGTCGATGTCGAGGTGTGGTGCAGCGGCTGGGACGATCTTGACCGAAAGTTTCCCGACCATTTCAAGCGTTATGTGTACGGAACGACAGCCCGGGGAGATTTCGGGCTGCCCTATCAGGCCAAGTTACTGCGCGACCATGGCTTGGTCGGTGTGTTTTTCGTCGAACCGCTGTTTTCCGCGCGTTTCGGCGCGCAGCCGCTGGAGGAAATTGTCGGCATCCTGCACGACGGGGGACAGGAAGTGCAGATGCACCTGCATCCCGAATGGGCCGACGAGACCACGCCGCCACTGATACCTGGCCTCAGCGCCAAGCGGCCCAATATTCGCGATTTCTCGCTGGAAGACCAGACCACGCTGATCGGTTTGGGCGCCGGAATGCTGCGCCGCGCCGGTGCGCCGCATTTCAATGCTTTTCGCGCCGGCAATTTTGGCTTCAACCGCGACACGCTGCGGGCGCTGGCGGCCAACGGCATCGCCATCGACAGCAGCTACAACGCGCTGATGTTCGGGGCGGACAGCGGCGTCATGCCGGGCGTCACGCTCACCGCGCCGCTGATGTGCGAGGGCGTGTGCGAGTACCCCATGACGGTGTTTCGGGACGGCGTGGGAAAATTGCGCCATGCGCAGCTGACCGCCATCTCGCACCGGGAAATGGAAAGCCTGCTGTGGCGCGCACTGGAGCGCGGCGACGAGGATTTCGTCATCCTCTCGCACAATTTCGAGCTGCTCAACCGCAGCCGCAACATGCCCGATGAGATCGTCGTCAGCCGTTTCCGGAAACTCTGCGCCTTCCTGGAAAGAAACCGTGATTCCTTCCGGGCCTGCGGACTGCAAAACGCGCCTCTGAAATCGGTTGCTCAGCCGCCAGAAATACTGGCTGCGCCTTTATGGCATACGGGTGGAAGGATTATGGAGCAGGCGTACCGAAGGAAATACCGATGAGTCCTTGGGAATTCCGTGACGTTGCATTCAAGTTTCAGCTCAGCGACTGGACGCTGTTCAAGGCGTCGATCCGGCTGCAGTCCCGAGCGATCCGGCTGACGGAGCAGATCGAGCCGCAGGCCTTGCCGGTGCCGCCGGTGGACGAGTTGCTCGAAGGCAGCAAGGGATTCGTGCTGCGCAGCCTGCCGGTGAATGCGCTACTGCCGCCGCTGAGCCGTGTCGGGGAGTACCTGTGCTACGTGCCGCTGCAGTACCAGCACTGCTACATCGACCTGCGTATGTCCTTCGACGAGTACCAGAAGAAGTTCTCGTCCAAGACGCGCTCGACGATCAACCGCAAGATTCGCAAGTTCACTGAGCACAGTGGTGGATCCCTGGTGTGGAAGACTTTCCGACAGCCTCAGGAGCTGCCGGAGTTCTTCAGGCTGGCGCGGGCAGTGTCGAAGCTGACCTACCAGGAAAAGCTGCTGGACGCGGGCCTTCCTGACTCGCCGGAGTTCATCGAGCAGGCCCGGTCGCTGGCGGCCCAAGGCTGTGTGCGCGCCTACGTCCTCTTCGACGGCACGCGGCCGGTGTCGTATCTGTACTGCCCGGTGCTGGACGGCGTGGCCATCTATGCCTACCTGGGCTACGACCCGGCGTACATGCAGCTTTCGGTGGGCACGGTGCTGCAGTGGCTGGCCCTGGAACAGATGTTCAAGGACGGCGACCTGAAGTACTTCGATTTCACGGAAGGCCAGTCGGATCACAAGCGCCTGTTCGCCACGCACCAGCGTGAATGCGCCAATGTGTTCATGGTGCGCGACACGCTGCGTCACCGGGCCATCTTTTACGGCCACCGGCTCATGGACCGCTTCTCCGGCTGGCTGGGAAGGACGCTGGACCGTCTGGGCCTCAAGACCCGGGTCAAGCAGCTGCTGCGCTTCGCCACCTGAGCTCCCGCTGCCATGCCGAAGTCACTGCTCAAGCGCTTGGCACGGGTGGTCCTGGGAGACTACGCGCCCTACCAGATCTACGCCCGCGATACCGCGGGCGCGGCGGCGGTTGCCGACGGGCCGGCGGTCCGGGCCGTTGACCAGGCAACGCTGGAGGCCGATTCCTCGCCCCTGATCCGGGCGCAGGCTGTCTATGCCGGCGAGGGCGCGCGCGCCTATGCCGCCACGTTGGACGGCCGCATCGTCGCCGTGTGCTTCTACTGGTGGGGGAGCCGCTATCTGAAGCGCAATTTCTGGCCACTGCGGGAAGGCGAGGCCAAGCTGGTACAGGTCATTGCCTTGCCTGAAGCGCGCGGGCGCGGGGTGGCCACGGCACTCATTGCGGCATCGTGCCGCGACATGGGACGGGAAGGTTTCCCGCGCACGTATGCCCGTGTCTGGCACTCCAACATGCCTTCGCGCAGGGCCTTTGAGCGCGCCGGATGGACGCGCGTGGCGCTGGTGATCGAGGCCAACCCCTTGCGCAGGCGCCGGCCGCTGCGGCTGCAGTTCAGGGCTGCCAAGAAGTGAGCCGGCTTGCCAGGTGCAGGGCAAGGGCTGCACTTGGCCACAACGCGCTTAGGGCCGGCGCGCAGGCAGGCTGGCTACTCCGCCTCGCGCTGCCCCGTGCACCCCGGATGGTTCAGGCAGCGCCAGAACACCTGGCCGGCTTGCGGTCCCAAGCGGTGCGCGCGGCGCACCATGGCGCCGTGGCACAGCGGGCAGGGAGGCACGGTGTCTTCGAAATCGGGCGTCTGAGCCGGCGTGTGCAGCGGTACGGTGGAGTCCAGGGCCGTCGCCTGCAGCGGGCTCGACGCGGCCAGCCGGCGCTGCCGCCAGGCCGACAGCGCCGCCAGCAGCAGGCACAGCAGCGGCACCAGCACCTGCCCCACGCTGGCCAGCACTTGCGTCCCGTGGTTGGCTGGCGGCTTGCCGGCTTCGCGCAGCGCGACGAAGGCCGCCAGTGCCAGGGCCACGCCCACCCACCACGGCATCCGCGCCAAGAGGCCAAGGGAGAGAGCGGCAGGGGGGGTGTCTTGTTGCGTCATGTGCTCGGAGCGGCAGGCGTGGAGATGGCTCCCCCGCCGCAGGGACCCACACTCTAGGAGATGGGGGCAGCCCCGCCGCGGTACGGCTTCACGCCTCGCGCACAAGAACCGGATTCCTGCGCAAAAGGTCACTCCCTCACCGCTGCGTCCCCGCGCGATGCGGAAACCGGTTGTGCCGCCTCGCCGCTCCAGCCTCCGCCCAGCGCCCGCGCCAGGTCCACGTGCGCGGACAGCAGCGCGCCTTGCAGCTGCAGCACGCCCTGCTCGGCGGCGTAGCTGCTGCGCTGGGCATCGAGCTCTTCCAGGTAAGAGGCATAGCCGTTGCGGTAGCGGTTGCGCGCGATGCGCAGCGCCTCCAGCGCGGCGTCGCGGCGAAGCAGCGCCTGCTCGCGCTGTTGGCGCAGCGAGGCGATGGCCGTCAGCGCGTTGTCTACCTCGGCAAAGGCGTTGCGCGCCGCCTGCTCGTAGCCATGCAGCGCCTGCGCGCGCTGCGCCTGTGCCACGTCGGCCTGCGCCCGCAGCCGCCCGCCCTGGAACACCGGCGCCAGCACGCTCGCGCCCACGCTCCACAGCAGCGTCGGCGCGTCCAGCAGCTGGTGCAAGGTGAATCCCTGGTAGGTGGCGGAGGCGCTGAGCTGCAGCGCGGGCAGGAGCTGATCGCGTGCCGCGGCCAACGCGGCATCGGCGGCCACGATGGCCTGCTCGGCCTGGGCGAGGTCGGGGCGGCGGCGCAGCAGCGACG
>JAEYPG010000501.1 GCA_023410975.1 Pseudomonadota bacterium | reverse complement strand
TGCTTCAGGCGCGGCTCGCCGCCCTCATCGGGCGGGCGCACTTCCCACTCGAAGGCGTCGGCGTCGGAGTCGGGCACCGGCAGCGTCCAATCCCTCATCCGGGACTGCAGTGCATGCGCCAGGGGCTCGAACTCGCGCTCGGCCAGCCCCTTGCGCCGTGCGCGCTCACGCAGCTCCAGCTTCAGCTCGCCCGCGATCGCGCTGGCAAAGCCCTTGCGCACCTGCTCGACACCGGTGGCCTCGGCCACGAGCCTGGGCGTGTAGACGGCGCTCTCCGTGTAGGCGCACAACGTCGCCAGGGCGGCGATGAGCACGGCGTCGGCCTCGGCCAGGTGTTCCTGCACGCGCGCGACGATGGCCTCGCGGTAGGCCGGCGGCAGCCCGTTCTGGCGGATCGCCCGCTCGTTGCCGATGCGCCGCAGGTCGCCGCGCGCGACTGCGAACTGGTACTGCCCCGGCGGCACGATGCGCTGCGCCGAACGCGTGAGCACGCCCAGCATCACCGCCAGCAGGAATTGCTTGAAGTCCTCCGCCAGGCGGCCGATCTCCTCGGTGCTGGGCGCAATCGGGTGGCTGAACTGCGTCAGGTCGATGTGGGCATGCGTCGGGATGCGCTCGGCCTCCTTGCGGTAGCTCGCGCGCCAGCCTTCGAGCCCGCGCAGTACCGTCATCGGAATGCCCGAGAGCTCGCAGTAGCACACGGCGCGGCCGGGCTGGCCGGTCTCCACCACCGAGAGCTGCGCCGCCGTGATGCCGGCCACGGCCGGCATGCAGGTGTCGAGCTCGGCGCGGTACGCGCGCTCGAAGGCCTGGGCGTCGGCCACGCCCAGGAAGCACTTGTACTGGTCGGCGCGCACCCCGACATCGCCGCCGAGGTTGGCATCGACCCACGGCATCGCGCAGGCCAGCAGCCGGCGGAACAGGCCCTGGCGCCGGGCCGGGTCCATGCCCGCCAACGCCTCCGCCAGCGGGTCGGCCGCGGCGCCGGGGCCGTGCTCCAGCCCGGCACGCACCAGCTGGCGCTCGGCCATGCGCTGCACCTTGGACAGCAGCGCCTGCCGCCGGGCCGGGTCCTGCAGCAGCGGGAACAGCGCCTGCGAGCCCCCCAGGTCCTTGAAGGCCTCGTCCGCCCACTGGCGCAACTGCACGGCGCCGGGCAGGCGCACCTCGGGCTCGGCGGCCTCCACCGGGATCAGGGTGGCGTGCTCCTGCCCCAGGTCGCGCTGCAGGATGGTGTCGGCGCGGCGCAGCTGCGCCAGCATCGCCACCACGGCCTCGCGCCCGGCCTGCAGCTCGCCCATGAGGCCGCTCCAGACGGCGCGCCCCTGCGCGTCCACGCCGCCCTTGCGGCCCAGCCATTCCGACACCTCGCCCATGAGCAGCGCGGCCTCGTCGGCAGCCTTGGCGCGCAGGTGGAACCTCACGGCATTGGCCATCTCCAGGCGCAGGTGGTCCATCACGGCCACCGCCTGCTTCTCGCCGCCGCCGAAGAGCCGGCCCTGGGTCTGCTCCAGGTTGTTGAGCAGCCGCTCGAATTCGCGGCTGCGCACCGCCTCCTTGATCTCGCGGTAGCGCTCGGCGTTGGTGCGCAGCGCGGCGATGAGCCCGCTGCCCGGCGCTTCGAGCCGGTCCTTGACCTGCTCCACCAGCGACAGCACGTACTCCAGCCCGCCGTAGTCCTTGTTGTCGAGGTAGGCGTAGAGCTGGTCGCGCACGGCGGCCTGGATCTTGAGCAGCTGCTCGCGGCGGCGCCGCGCCACGCGGTCCTCGGTGGTGTCGGCGGCGGAATCCTGATCGCGCACCGCGTCGCGTTCGAGCTGCCGCGCGGCGTCGCGCACCTGGGCGGGCCACTCCTTGCGGTCGAAGCCGCTGCGGATCTCGTCCATGCGCTGGTTCACGCGCTGCTCCACGCCGGCCACCAGCGGACCGTGGCGGTCCTGCAGCAGCTCCTCGACCACGAAGTAGTCCATGAACTCGCCGCTGGAGCGCTTGAGCTCGATGGAGGGATCGGAGAACTCCGGAAAGTCGCCGAAGGGCATGGGCCGCAGCGCCAGGTGGGTCGCCATGAAGTCGTCGCGCTGGCGGTCCGTGGCGCGGTGCGCGAGGGCGTCGGCCGCGCCCACGCCGAAGAAGGCCTGCAGCATGCCCGCGGCCCAGCGGTGCGCCTGGTGCTCGCGCCGCGCGGCCTGCCGCGTGTCGAGCACCGCCTGGCCGAAGGCGGAGTAGCGCATCGAGAACGACAGCCGCATGTCGCCGAAGCGGTTGTGCGGCAGCCGGGCGTCGTGGAGCTGGTTCTTGTGCTGCGCCTGGTTCACGCCCACCGAGCGCTTGCGCCGCGCGAAATCGCCGGAGAGGAAGTCCTCGAACAGCGCGTCGGCCAGCATGAAGTGCACGTCCGACACGTGCTTGGTGTGCTGCCGCGCCAGGTTGCCGGTGTCCACCAGGTACACCTCGTTGTAGGGCTCGGGCGGCAGCTCGGGCTGGTCGTAGGGGTCCCAGCGCCCGACCTGGGCGCGGTTGCCGCGCATGGCCGACTCCAGCTCCATCAGCGCGGCGTAGCTGTTGGCCTCGGTGCGGTCCTTGTTGGCGCCGGCGTAGCCGGTGGGCAGCAGCAGCAGCAGCTCCACGTCCGCGGCGCCCACCTCCGCGCGCGCCAGCCAGCGCACCAGCCAGCCCATGTCGAGGAAGGCCCCGGAGCCCGTGCCGCCGGCCACCGAGGCGACCACCACGACGCGGAACTTGCTGCTCTCCATGTTGAGCCCCAGCCGCGCGAGCTGACGCTCGTGCGACAGCCCGGCCTTGAGGTCCTTGAGCTTCAGGCGCACCTTGTCGCGCGTCTTGGCGTACTTGTCGAAGAAGTACAGCCGCGAGAGGCAGCGCACCTGGCCCGTGCCGCGTTCGGGGTCGATACCCAGCTCGCGCATCTTGCGCGGGGTCAGCGGCAGCCACTCCTTGACGTTGGGGTACTTCTCCAGCGCGTCGTCGTCGCGGCTGTACTTCTGGATGTCCAGCGGCTCGACCACCTTCTCGTCGTCGCTGAAGCGCACCAGCTCGTACTGCAGGTCGTCGGCCTGCGCCCGGCCGTGCTCGATGACGGCGCCGGTGTCCAGGTCGAAGTGCAGGAACTGCGCCACCGGAAACTCCGCCAGGCTGTCCACCCGCAGCCGCGCGCCGGCCGGGCCCCACAGCGCGTTGAGGATGCGCCGGCGCAGCCGCAGCAGCACCTCCATGCCGGTGCCGCCCACGCCGATGAACAGCGTGGGCCGCACGTCGATGCTGGTGTCGGCACGGCGCCCGGTGCCGGGCTCGGTTTCGTTGCCACCGTCGTTCGTCGCCATGTGCATGCCTCCCATTGCACGGCCCGGCTACTTGCGGCCGTTGAACACCATCAGTCCCAGCGACAGCAGCGCCACGGCGCCGAGCGGGACCAGGATCAGCGGCGTCATGAAGCGCGCGGCGTTCACCGCGCTGAGCACCACCGCTGTGCCGATGCTGGCCAGCGCCACGAACAGCCCCCAGCCCGCCGCATTGGCCTTCACCGGCGGCACCCGCCGCGCCACCAGCGCGTTGGCGTAGCCGTTCTTGGCGAAGAAGAAGCCGATGAAGAGCACCAGCAGGATCGCGCCGCCGATGAGCAGGTCGCGCGAGGTGGTGTCGGCCAAGGTCGGCAGCGGCACCGCCTCGCCGCCCGGCATCGCCGTCGTGGCCGCCCCGCCGGGGGCCGAGGCCTCGCCGCTGGGTGGCGGCAAGCTGAAGCCACTGCTGCCGTTGGACAACTCTCCCTGCGCCATCGCGATCTCCTTTGCCTCTTTGCGTGCCCGGGATCACGCAGGGGCCCCGTTCAGCGGCCGGTGAAGGCCAGCGTATGCCCCTGCGCCGTCGAAACCACCCGCGGCCGGCCCCAGCCGCGCCGCACTTCGCCCACCACCTGCC
>JAEYPG010000128.1 GCA_023410975.1 Pseudomonadota bacterium | reverse complement strand
GCACTGGCCTCGGCGGCGCGCGCACCCAGCCGCACCTGCACGCCGCGCGACATCAGCGAGCGGCCGGCCGCCTCGCCCAGCGCCTCGGGCAGCTCCGGCAGCAGGCGCGGGCCGTCGTGCAGCAGCGTCACGCCCAGCTCCTGCGCCTGCACCCGCGGGTAGTAGCGCAGCGCGCCGCGCAGGAAGTCGGCCAGCGCGCCGGCCACCTCCACCCCGGAGAAGCCGCCGCCAATGACGACGAAGCTGCCGAGCTGCCGCCGCCGCGCCGGATCGCTTTCCAGCTCGATGCGCGCCAGCCGCTGCAGCACGCGGTTGCGGATGAAGAGCGCGTCGCCCACCAGCTTCAGCGGCAGCGCGTGCTCGGCCAGGCCCGGCACCAGGTCCAGGTTGGCGCGGGTGCCGAAGGCCAGCACCAGGTGGTCGTACTCGATGTCGCGCGGGCCGGCCAGGGTCTGGGCGCGCAGGCGGCGGTGCTGCGCGTCGACCTGCGTCACCCGGCCCATGACGAAGCGGCTGCGCCGCAGCATCTGGCGGATGGGCGCCACCACCTGCTCCGGGAACACCGAGGCGCCGACCACCTCCGCCAGCAGCGGGTTGAAGGTCGTGGTGCTCTCCTCGCTCACCAGCGTGAGCTGCACGCCCTCGGGCAGCCGCCGCTCCAGGCGCCGCGCCAGCGCGGTGCCGCCGAAGCCGCCGCCCACGATAACGATGTAGCGGGTCATGGCCGCGCTCCTTCAGCGGCCCGAAGCCAGCCAGGCGCGGCGGCCGAGCAGCCGGTCCAGCGAGAGCGCGCCGGGGCCGTGCGTGAGCGTCACCAGCAGCATCAGGCCCCAGGTCTGGTGGTCCTTCAGGCCCACGGCGCCCAGGTCCGGATAGGAGATCACGGCCACGACGTTGAACACGAACAGCACCGCGGCGGCCAGCCGCGTGCCCAGGCCCAGCACCAGCAGCACCGGGAAGAACAGCTCCACCCCCGTGCCCAGCAGCGCCGCCAGCTCCGGCGGCAGCAGCGGCACGGCGTACTCGTTCTCGAACAGGGCCAGCGTCGAGTCCCAGCTCGCGAGCTTGGTCAGTCCGGACTTGAAGAAGACGGCGGCGACGAAGAGTCGCAGGGCCAGGTCCACCACCGGGGAAAGATGGTCCAGGCCCCGCACCAGGCGGCGGCCCTGCTCCAGCGCGCGTCGGGCAAAGCCGGGAGGCGCGGCGGTGGAGAGGCGCGGAGATGGGTTGACGTAATGCATGTTGAATGCTCCTGAGTGGCCCTGTCCGCAGACATGCGGGACCGATGGGCGGTTGTGATGGCGTTGCCGTGAGCAGAGGCGCTACGTCCTTCAATCCGTCATGCCCGCCTCCGCGGGCATGACGAAGTGGTAGGCGAAGCAGGCCGGCTTACGGCCGGCGTTCGCCCATCGAGAACGCGGTCGCTGCTGACGCCAGCTCACCCCGCCTTCTTCCCGTCCTTCATCAGCGCCGCCGCCCCGCCGTGCACGTTCTCCGGCTTGTCCGTGACCATGCCGCCGGCGATGCGGGCGCAGGTGCCCTTGGGCACGAAGACCCAGGCCTCGGCGTCCCGGTCCATGGTGGAGGTGCCGGCGCAGGCGCTCTTGCTGGTGCCGCAGTCGTTCTTGCCGGCCTTGACGATGCCGGCGCACTTCTCCATGTCGCCCTTGGCGGCCAGCGCCGGGCCGCTGGCGAGCGATCCGCCCAGCGCCACCAGCGTGGCGATCGAAGCGGCAACGAGGGTCTTGGATTGGGTGCTCATGTCGGACTCCTTGGTCAGTGAGGAAAAAGGTTGAGGGCTCGGCCGGAGCGTCCTGGCTGCCGTGGCAGCTTCAGTCGCGCCGTGAACACAGTCTGGTTTCCAGGGTTCACGCGGCCATGGCGCGAAGTTCACGTTTCGGTCACGGCATCGGTTCAAGCTGCGGCCAGCGCCTCGAAGCGCAGCACGTACTCGCGCAGCACGCGCGCGGCGCTCAATGCCTCGCCGGAGGCCAGGTGCTGCGCGGCCCCGCACAGGCGCGCCAGCGCGCCTTCGAGCTCGTAGTCCACGGCCTCCAGGTCGGCGCTGTCGCGGCCCTCATAGGCGGCCTGCACCGCGGGCTGCGCCATGGATTGCGCCGACAGGTCCAGGAAGAAGCGCCGGTTCGGATGCGCCACCCGGTACAGCAGCCGCCCCGCGGCATAGACGCAGGCGTCGCCCGCGGGGCCGCCGACCACCACCGTATCCGCCTCCACCATGCGCACCTGGGCCTGGACGCCCAACAGCGCCGCGGGCCAGAACTGGCCGAAGAGCACGACGTTGCACTCGTCCTCGCGCGGGCGCCGCGGCGCGGCGGCCTCGGCCTCGCCTTCGGGCGGGAGCGACAGCGCGTCGTCCACGGCTTCCAGGTCGGTGGCCAGCGCGGACGCGAGCGCGAGCCGCAGGTGCTGTTCGGGATGGCGGATGTTCATGGCGGCCTCCGGGAGACACACAGGCACTGCGGCGGCACGGGCCGGGCGGCCCGCACCGCGGCGCGGGCCTCACATGTCGTGTTCCATGTGCGGCTTGTCGACGGGGAAGAGATCGACCGAGATCAGCACCGCCGGGGTGGAGCCGGTGTTCTTCCACCAGTGCGACGTGCCGTTCTTCTCGGGCGCGACGTCGCCGGCACGGTGCACGATGGGGACGGCGCAGCTGCTGGCGTACTCGGTGACCTCGCCCGAGACCGTGTAGATCATGGCCGGGCGGTTGTCGTGGCTGTGCCAGGGCACGATGCCGCCGGGCTGGATGTCGAGCTGGCGCAGCCTGAAGGCCCGTCCCTGCAGCGCCAGCGGCTCGCGCGAGAGGTCCGTCATGGCGCGCACCACGTCCGTGACGCCCTGCGGCATGGCCGGTCCCATGGCCTGGCCGCGGCCGTCAGGGACGCGCTTGTCGGCCGGGCATTCGCCGGCCAGCGCGGCCGTGGCGCCCAGCGCGGCGACGGCGGCCACAACGGTGGCTTGCGCCACGCGGCGCCAGGAGGAGGAAGTCATGCGGTTCATGCGGTGTGCTCCATCAGAAGGGGTTGCATGGACCGGCCCGTATCGAGCCGCCCGCAGACCAATTTGGTCGCCAGGCTTCACCGCGCGGTCGCGCGTTGGTCACGTTTTCGTCACGCGCGCGACGGGCGGCCAAACATCACTTTTCCATCACGAGCCCCGCGCCTCGCACACCGCTGCCTAGACTGCTTTCAAACCAACGCCTCCAGGAGCGCGCATGAACCCCTCTTCCCCGCCGCCGCTGCCGCCCTGCGCCGCCGGCATCGGCCTGCGCGCCGAGCACCACGCGGCGCTGCTGGAGCAGCGGCCGCGGGTGGACTTCGTGGAGGTGCACAGCGAGAACTACTTCGGCCGCGGCGGGCCGCCGCTGCACTGGCTGCGCCGCGCGCGCGAACACTGCGCGCTGAGCCTGCACGGCGTGGGCCTGTCCATCGGCTCGGTGGACCCGCTGCGCGCGGAGCACCTGCGCCGCCTGCGCGAGCTGGTCGACGAAGTGCAGCCCGCGCTGCTCTCCGAGCACCTGAGCTGGAGCTCCGTGGACGGCCTCTACGCCAACGATCTGTTGCCCCTACCCTTCACGCGCGAGGCGCTGGCGCACGTGGTGGCGCGGGTGCAGCAGGTACAGGAGGCGCTGGGCCGCCCGCTGCTGCTGGAGAACCTCTCCAGCTACCTGCGCTTCGAGGCCGACGAGATGCCGGAGCAGGAGTTCGTCGCCGAGGTCGCGCGGCGCAGCGGCTGCGGCCTGCTGCTGGACGTGAACAACCTGTACGTGAGCGCGCGCAACCACGGCTTCGATCCCGCGGACTACCTGGCCGCGCTGCCGCCCGAGGCCGTCGCGCAATACCACCTGGCAGGCTTCACGCACCGGCGCTTCGACGACGGCGCCGAAATCCTCATCGACACCCACAGCCGCCGCGTGAGCGAAGGCGTGTGGGCGCTGTACGCGCAGGCGCTGCGGCGCCTGGGGCCGCGGCCCACGCTGATCGAGTGGGACGCCGACCTGCCGCCGCTGCCCGCGCTGGTGGCCGAGGCGCACCATGCCGCCGCGCTGATGGAGGAACACGCCCATGCCTGCTGCGCTGCATGAGCTTCAACGCCGGGTGATGGACGCCCTGCTCCAGCGCGGGGACGCCAGCGCCGCCGCGGCGCTGCTGCGCCCCACGCCGGGCCTGGACGCGGCGCGGCGGCTGCAGCTCTACCGCAACAACTGCTTCGAGAGCCTGACCGCGGCGCTGGGCGCGGTGTACCCGGTGGTGCGGCAGCTGGTGGGCGAGGAGTTCTTCCGGGCGCTGGCGCGGCGCTTCATCCCCGCGTTCCCTTCCCGCTCGGGCAACCTGCACGACTTCGGCGCCGAGCTGCCCGAGTTCCTGCGCGGCTTCGCGCCGGCCGCGCCGCTGCCCTACCTGCCGGACGTGGCAGCCCTGGAATGGGCCTGCCACGCCGTCTACCACGAGGGGCCGCTGCCGGCGCTCTCGCTGGACGCGCTGGCGGCGCTGGATGCAGAGCAGCAGGCGGCGCTGCGGCTGGCCCTGCAGCCCTGCGCCCGGCTGCTGGCCTCCGGCTGGCCGGTGCTGGCGCTGTGGCAGGCGCACCAGGGAGAAAGCGACGCCGGCCTGGAGGCCATCGACTGGCTAGGCGGCGGCACGCGGCTGCTGGTGGCGCAGCGCGAGCTGGAAGTGGAGTACCGGCTGCTGGGCCTGGGCGAACACGCGTGGCTGCAGGCGCTGCACGGCGGCCAGACGCTGGCGGCGGCGTGCGGGCTGGCGCTGGAGGCGGACCCGGGCTTCGAGCTGCCGGCGGTGCTGATGCGGCATCTGGAGCTGGAGAGTTTTCGTGCGCTGGAACCCCAAGGAGAGCCCTCATGACCCCCCGTCGCGTGCTGGTGATCGAGGACGACCCGGACATCGGCCGCCTCGTGACGCTGCAGCTGGCCGAGCTGGGCTTCGAGCACCGGCTGGTCGCCGACGGCGTCACCGGCCTGGCCGAGGCCGAGGGCGGGCGCTGGGACCTGCTGATCCTGGACCTGATGCTGCCGCGCCTGGACGGGCTGCAGATCTGTCAGCGCCTGCGCAGCCGCGGCGAGGGCTACCTGCCCATCCTCATGCTCACCGCCAAGTCCTCCGAGCTGGACCGCGTGCTCGGCCTGGAGCTGGGCGCGGACGACTACCTCACCAAACCCTTCTCCATGCTGGAGCTGGCGGCGCGGGTGAAGGCGATCCTGCGCCGGCAGGAGCATTTCGAGGCCGCGACCGCCGCGCCCGCGAGCACCCTCATCGAGGCCGGCGAGCTGCGCATCGACCTCGACCGCCACGAGGTGCAGGTCTCGGGCCGCAGCGTGGACCTCACGGCCAAGGAGTTCGAGCTGCTGGTGCACTTCGCGCGCGCGCCGGGCCGCGTCTTCACCCGCGCGCAGCTGCTGGACCAGGTCTGGGGCTACACCCACAGCGGCTACGAGCACACCGTCAACTCCCACATCAACCGGCTGCGCAACAAGATCGAGCGCGACCCGGCGCAGCCGGCGCACATCCAGACCGTGTGGGGCGTGGGCTACCGCTTCGCGCCGCAGTCATGATCGCCCCCGCACGGCCGCTCCGAAGGGGGCGATCCGTCCCGCTTGGCGGGCCCGCGCGCAGCGCGAGGGTGCACACATGAGCTTCTTCGTCGAACAAGCCAAGCCGCCGCGCGCGCGCGGCCCCGTGGGCAACAGCCTGTCGCTGAAGCTCTCGGCCCTGCTGGCCGCGGCCTTCATCGCCGTGGGCGGGCTGCTGGTCGTGGCGACGCAGGCGATGTTCGAGCCCTCGCGGCTGCTGGAGCTGTCCACCGCCGTGATGATCGGCAGCGTGGTGT
>JAEYPG010000377.1 GCA_023410975.1 Pseudomonadota bacterium | reverse complement strand
GCATCAGCGCCACCGTGCCGGCCACGTGCGGCGCGGCCATGGAGGTGCCGCGGTAGCTGCCGTAGCTGTCGGCCCCCGGCGTGGTGCCGCCGGCATTGAGCGTGGAGAGGATGCCCGAGTCGCTGTCGCCGCCCGGCGCCGCCAGGTCCACCACCGCGCCGTAGTTGGAGTAGGACGCCCGGCCGCCGCTGCGCTTGACCGCCGCCACCGCGATCACGCCCGGGCAGCTCGACGGCTGGTACAGGCTGGCGTCCGAGGCGTCGTTGCCCGCGGCCACCACCACCACCGCGCCCAGGCCGCGCACGGTGGCGATGGCGTTGCGGTAGGTGGTGCTGCAGCTGCCGCCGCCCCCCAGCGACAGGTTCAGCACCCGCGCCGGATGCGGGTTGGCCGGCTGGCCGGCAACGCTGCCGCCGGCGGCCCAGACCATGCCGTCGGCAATGTCGGAGCTGTAGCCGCCGCAGCGCCCCAGTACCCGCACCGGCAGCACCTTGGCGTCGAAGGCCACGCCCGCCACGCCGCTGGCGTTGTTGGTCACCGCGGCGACGGTGCCGGCCACGTGGGTGCCGTGCCAGCTGCTCTTGGCCGCCGGCGAGCCGCTGTAGCACTGGCCGGCGCTGCTCCAGTCGCCGGGGTCGGACGGGTCCTCGTCGCGGCCGTTGCCGTCGCGGGCGATGAAGGTGTCGGTGATGAAGTCGCGCCCGGGCAGCAGGTTCTTCACCAGGTCCGCGTGCGGGCGCACGCCGGTGTCGATCACCGCCACCACCACGCCGGCGCCGGTGGACTTCTCCCAGGCCGTGGGGGCGCGGATGCCGGCCGTGGCCTCGAACAGGTCCCATTGCTGCCCGTAGCGCGCGTCGTCGGGCACCAGCTGCGGCTGCATCAGCGCATCGGGCTCGACGTATTCCACGTCCGCATCGCCGTTGCGCAGCTCCTCGCCGACGCGGCGCAGCTCGTCCTCGGACAGCGGGCGGTCGAGCTTGAAGACGTCCGCCCCGTCGGCCAGGCGCCGCAGGTGCGTGAGCTTGGCGCCGCGGCGCTGCAGCGCGGCGTCAGCGCGCAGCCGCGAGGCGGCGCCAGGCGCCGCGGCAGAGGCGGAGGCGGTGCTGCGGTACTTGATGATCAGCCGGTCCGTCACCGCCGCGGCCGGCGCGGCCGGTGCGATTGGCGCGGTCGATGCAGCCGATGCGGCGGGTGCGGCATCGCGCTCGAAGGCCGCCGCCGGGACGGCCTGCAGGGTCAGGAGGGACGCCGCCACGAGGGCCGGCAGGAGGGCGGGGACTTTGGACATGGGCGCCTGAGAGCAAAACACAGGCCGCGGCAGCAAGGGCCGCGGGGCTGGGGCTGGCCGCTCCCGCCACCCTCATCCGGCGGCGGGCCGCCCGGCAGCCCGGGCGCGAGGGGCGGCATGGTACGCAGGCAGTGAAGGCCACCCGCCCCGTCCGGTCAACCGCGGAAGCGGGCGCCGGACGTTTCCAGAGGTGTGCCAGCCGGGCGCTCGCGTGGGGCGCAGACGAAAAAAAGCCCGCGGGCGCGGGCAGGGTTCCTGCGGAAACCTTGCCGTGGCGCGCCAAGAAGGCGGCAGCCACGGGCCCGCGGGGTAGGGAGAAGGGGTTCGCTCAGTTGTTCGGGCTGACGTAGAGCGTGTAGGTGCCCGAAGCGCCGGTCAGGCCGCTCACGCGCGTGACCTGCAGCACCACCGTCATGACGTTGGAGCCGGTGTTGCTGAGGATCACCTGGTCGGCCAGCGCGCCGGCCTGGAGGCTGGAGGCCAGCTGCGTGCCGGTGGCGGCGTCGAAGGCGTAGAGGTCGTAGTTGGAGCTGGCGTTGGGGCGCAGCCGGGCCAGGATGCTGCCGCCCACGGGGATGTCCACCTTGTAGAAGTCCTTGTCGGCCAGCTTGGAGATGCCGCCGCTGAGCATCACCGGCAGCGGCGCGGCGAGCACCTGGGCCGCGGCCAGGGAATCGTTGGCCTCGACCTCCGCCACGTTGGCGATGGCAGGCACCGTGCCGGCGGCGTCCACCGCCATGTTGGCGTCCAGGATGCCCGTGCCGCACCCGCTGCAGGTGGCCGGGAAGGCGCGCACCGAGGCCTTCAGGCGCGACTTCATCTGGTCCGGCGTGAGCAGCGGATTGAGCGAGAGCATCAGCGCCGCGGTGGCCGCCACATGCGGCGCGGCCATCGAGGTGCCCATGTAGTTGACGTAGTTGTCGCCGGCCGGGACGGTGGTGCCGGCGTTGAGCGTGGAAAGCACGCCGGCGTTGGTGTCGCCGCCCGGGGCGGCCAGGTCCACCAGGCTCCCGTAGTTGGAATAGGAGGCCCTGCCGCCGCTGCGGTTGACCGCCGCCACCGCCACCACGCCGCTGCAGTTGGCCGGCGCGAAGTTGGCGGCGTCGGTGGCCTTGTTGCCCGCGGCCACCACCACCGTGGCGCCGAAGTTGCGCGCGATGGTCACGGCGTTCTGGTACGTGGTGCTGCACGAGCCCGTGCCGCCCAGCGAGAGGTTGAGCACCTTGGCCGGGTTGGCGTTGGCCGGCACGCCGCTGACCGTGCCGCCGGCGGCCCAGATCATCCCGTCGGCGATGTCGGAGGTGTAGCCGCCGCAGCGGCCCAGCGCGCGCACCGGCACCACCTTGGCGCCGAAGGCCACGCCCGACACGCCCACGGCGTTGTTGGTGACCGCGGCGATGGTGCCGGACACGTGCGTGCCGTGCCAGCTGCTGTTGGCGGCGGCCGAGCCGGTGGCGCACTGGCCGGCAGTGACCCAGTCGCCGGGGTCGGCCGGGTCGGCGTCGCGGCCGGTGCCGTCGTTGGACACCAGCGTGGCGTCGGAAATGAAGTCGTAGCCCGGCAGCAGGTTGGCGGCCAGGTCGGCGTGCGGGCGCACGCCGGTGTCGATCACCGCCACCACCACGCCGGCGCCGGTGGACTTGTCCCAGGCGGCGGGCGCGTTGATGCCCGCGGTGGACTCGAAGTAGTGCCACTGCTGGGCGTAGCTGGGATCGTTGGGCACGAACTGCGGCTGCATCAGCAGGTCGGGCTCGACGTACTCGATGTCGGCGTCCCCGGCGCGCAGCTCCTTGGCCACCTGCCGCAGCTCGGCCGCGGACAGCGCCTTGTCCAGCTTGAACACGTGGGCGCCGTTGCCCATGCGGCGCAGGTAGCCCAGCTTGGCGCCGCGGCCTTGCAGCGCGGCCATGGCACGGCCCTTGGCAGCCTCGGACGGCGCGGCCTCGGTGGCGCTGCGGTACTTCACGATCAGCCGGTCGGTGCGCTCGGTCGCGTCAGCGGCATTTCCGCTGGCGACGAAGGCCGCCGCCGGTGCGGCCTGGAGCGTCATGAAGCTCGCGGCAGCCAGGGCCAGCAGCGAGGTGGAAGGCTTGAGAAGCTTGGACATGCGACCCCGGAATCCGAAATACCGATGCAGGACCGCGCAAGAAAGGCCGACGAAAGCTGCCGTGCCCTTTTCATGGCGGCGTGTGTCGGGATGTTCGGCATTCCGGAAGGGTCTTTAAGAACGGAAGCGGCCCTGGCGCAAGAAAAAGCTGAATCCACGCAGGAATGCACCCAGCTTCCGGGGTTCGCCGGCCGGCGCTGTTCCTGGGTCGTGCGGGACCCGCGCCGGAAGCGCCCGCACCCGTTGAGGCGCTCCACGGGAAGGGGCTGCCGGGCGTGCCGGCAATGAGGGAGCGCCCGTCAGCGCGGCACGATGCGCGCGCCGCTGAGCTGCTCCTGCGCCTCCAGCAGCGAGGGCACGAACTTGTCGCCGTGGCCCAGGGCGCTGGCCAGGGTCAGCGACTGGTGCACCGCCTCGCCCACCACGCTGGGCACGGCCAGCTCCTCGGCCAGGTGGGTGTAATAGCGCAGGTCCTTGCGCGCGTTGTCCAGGCCGAAGCGGATGCCCGCCAGGTCGCCCGTGAGCGCCTTGGCCATGGCCTGGAACAGGCCCGAGTTCACCGGCCCGGCCGACAGCAGCGCCACCAGGCGGTTCAGGTCCACCCCGGCGCGCTGCCCCACCGCGAAGGCCTCGGCGGTGGCGGTGCAGATGGCCTGCCCGATGAAGTTGTTGAGCAGCTTCACGGTGTGCCCGGCGCCGGGACCGCCGACGTGGAACACGTTCTCGGCGAAGCAGCGCAGCACGGGCTCCAGGTGTCCGAAGGCCGCGTCCTCGGCGCCGACCATGACGTTGAGCCGCCCGGCCTCGGCCTCGGCGGGCGTGCGCGCCAGCGGCGCGTCCACGAAGGTGACGCCGGCGTGGCCGCAGGCCTCGCGCAGCCGCGTGGTGGAGCCGGGCTCGCTGGTGGAGCAGTCCACCACCAGCAGCCCCGGCGTGGCGCCGGCGAGCAGGCCCCCGGGACCGGTCACCACGGCCTCCACCTGGGGCGAGCCGGTGACGCAGACGAAGACGATCTCGCTGTCCCGGGCCAGCGCCGCGGCCGATTCGGCCTCGATGGCGCCGGCCTCCAGCAGGTCGGCCACGCGCTCGCGGTTGCGGTGCACCGTCAGGCGCAGCTCGTGGCCGCGCGCGAGCAGGTTCTTCGCCATGCCGTGGCCCATGAGGCCCGAGGCGCCGATGAATCCGATGCGTGCCATGCGTGTTGTCTCCTGTGCGCGGGTGATGCGCCGGCGGGGGCTGCCGGCGCGGCGCATCGTAGGCACGGGGCATGGCCCCGTGGCGGGGGGCCGCTATGCTCGCGCGGCCTTGTCCCACGGAGTGAGCCAAGGACACGCCGAAAGCCGACAGCCCGTTCGTGCCGAGGTATCGAAGTGCGGACGGGCGCTGCGGCCCGCCGCGCAGCCGGGGATGTTCATCCTTCGATATCCCGGGACGAACGGAGACCAGAGGTCAAGGACTTCATGAAACCCGTTCCGCCTGCCGCATGAGTCTTCCTGACTGCACCCTGCGCCACCTGGGCGCGCAACTCTTCGTGCGCGGCTGGCTCTCGGCCAACAACGTGCTGTTCGCCGACGGCGGCGAGCAGGGCGCGGCGGTGGTGGACAGCGGCTACGTCACGCATGGCGCGCAGACGCTGGCGCTGCTGGAGCACGCGCTGGCCGGGCGGCCGCTGGCGCGCATCCTCAACACGCACCTGCATTCCGACCACTGCGGCGGCAACGCCGCGCTGCTGCGGCGCTGGCCCCAGGCGCGGCTGAGCGTGCCCGCGGGCTACGCGCCGCACCTGCGTCCCTGGGACGCGCAGGGCCTGGGCTTCCACGCCATGGACCAGCGCTACGAGCCCTTCGAGGCGCACGGCTTCCTGGAGGCGGGCCAGGCGGTGCGGCTGGGCGCGCACGACTGGGAGGTGCACGCCGCGCCCGGCCACGACCCCGACGCGGTGGTGCTGTTCGAGCCGGCCAGCCGCACCCTCATCAGCGGCGACGTGCTGTGGGAGCAGCGGCTGGCGATCATCTTTCCGGAGCTGACAGGCGAATCGGGCTTCGAGGCGGCGCAGCGCGCGCTGGACCTGATCGAGCGCCTGGCGCCGCGCCTGGTGCTGCCCGGCCACGGCGAGGCGTTCACGGACGTGTCCGCGGCGCTGGCGGCCTCGCGGCGGCGGCTGGAGGGCTTCATGGCCGCGCCGGGGAAGCACCGCCAGTACGCCGCGCGGGCGCTGGTGACCTACCACCTGCTGGAACACCGCGCGCTGTCGCGCGAGGCGCTGCGGCGCTGGATCGTGCAGACCCCCGTGCTGCGCCGCGCCCCGGGCGAGCACGCCACGGCCGAGGAGGCGCTGCGCTTCGCCGAGGAGACGGTGGCGCGGCTGGTCGCGGACGGGGTGCTGGTGGAAGACGGAGGGTGGGTGCGGATGGCGGGGTGAGGTCACGCCATCTCCAGCCTCTCCAACACCTCTTCAGCCCCCTCCAGCGCCACCCGAGCCAACCCCCTGCCCCACGCCCGCAGCCCGCGCTCGTCCGCCCCCAGCGCCGCGGCCAGCCCCGCGGCCGCCTCGCCTACCGGCACGCACCCCCGCAGTCCC
>JAEYPG010000244.1 GCA_023410975.1 Pseudomonadota bacterium | reverse complement strand
ACCTTGTCAAATGCTTGGTTTTTACTGCTTGCCACTCTACTCGGAAGACCTGCATCACTCACGCCTTGCAAGTCATCGCCGCGATCAGCGAAGCTGCAAATTATGACACAGCTTTTTGCAAGCCGTCAACATTTGCAATTTCCAATTCGACTTTTAGCCAAACCCCAGCTATTGCTGGCGGAAAGGGAGGGATTCGAACCCTCGATACAGGAAACCTGTATACCGGATTTCGAGTCCGGCGCATTCGACCACTCTGCCACCTTTCCGGGAACTTCACTCTGGTCAACGAGTGAAGCCTCGCATTCTATCCTGAATTTTTTGACTGTGCACCAGTGGCACGCATTTTTTTGTGCCGATGTGACGTCAGGGACGCAATTGCTCCAGCCCGCCGAGGTACGGCCGCAGCGCCATAGGAATATCGATGCTGCCGTTCTCGCGCTGGTAGTTCTCCAGCACCGCCACCAGCGTGCGCCCCACCGCCAGACCAGAACCGTTGAGCGTGTGCACCAGCTCAGGCTTGCCCTGCGCATTGCGGAAGCGTGCTTGCATGCGCCGCGCCTGGAAGGCCTCGCAGTTCGAGCAGGAGCTGATCTCGCGATACGTGTTCTGCGCCGGCAGCCACACCTCCAGGTCATAGGTCTTGGCCGCGCCGAAACCCATGTCGCCGCTGCTCAGCGCCACAACGCGGTACGGTAGCTCCAGTTTCTGCAGGATCGCCTCGGCGTGGCCCACCATCTCTTCCAGCGCCGCGTAGCTGTCCTCCGGACGCACGACCTGCACCATCTCCACCTTGTCGAACTGATGCTGGCGAATCATCCCGCGCGTGTCGCGCCCGGCGCTGCCGGCCTCGCTGCGGAAGCAGGGGCTGTGCGCCGTGAGCTTGATGGGCAGCTGCGCCGCGTCCAGGATCTGCTCGCGCACGCTGTTGGTCAGCGGAATCTCGCTGGTGGAGATCAGGTACTGCTCGCCCTGCTCCTCGTCGCCACCGCGCAGCACCCAGAACATGTCCTCGCGGAACTTGGGCAGCTGGCCCGTGCCGAGCAGCGCCTCGCGATTGACGATGTAGGGCGTGTAGCACTCGGTGTAGCCATGCTCGGTGGTCTGCACGTCCAGCATGAACTGCGCGAGCGCCCGGTGCAGCCGCGCGATGGGGCCGCGCATGAAGGCGAAGCGCGAGCCCGCCAGCTTCACGCCGGTCTCGAAGTCCAGCCCCAGCGGGGCACCGAGGTCCACGTGGTCCCGCGGCTCGAAATCGAGCGCGCGCGGAGCGCCCCAGCGCCGCACCTCGACGTTGGCCGCCTCGTCGGCGCCCAGCGGCACGCTCTCGTGCGGCAGGTTGGGCACGCTCAGCAGCATCTGCTGCAGCTCGGCCTGCAACGCGTCCAGCCGCTCCGCCCCGGCCTTGAGCTCGTCGCCGATGCCGGCCACCTCGGCCATCACCGGCGCGGTGTCTTCACCCTTGGCCTTGAGCTGGCCGATGCGCTTGCTCAGCGAGTTGCGCTTGGCCTGCAGCTCTTCGGTGGCGGACTGGATGCGCTTGCGCTCCGCTTCCAGGGCGCGGAAGCGCTCCACGTCCAGGAAGGGTTGCGGCGACTTGCGCGCCTCCAGGCGGGCCACCACCGCGTCGAGGTCGCGGCGCAGCAAAGAGATATCGAGCATGGTGTGGTGTTCCTTTGAGAGGCGGGATTGTAGGAAGCCCTCCGCCCCTCCCCTCCCGAGCACACCGCCGGCAAGTGCCGGGTACCGCGGCCTGCGAAGGCCTCTTAGCCTTCGCCCGCTTCGGCCATGGAGCGGTCGCCCAAGCCCTTGGGCAGCGGAAAGCGGATGTGCTCCTCGACACCCGCCATGCGCCGCACGCTCAGCGCGCCGAGCTCGCGCAGGCGCTGGATCACCTGCTGCACCAGGATGTCCGGCGCCGAGGCACCGGCCGTCAGGCCCACGCGGCCGCCGTCCTTGAACCATTGCGGTTGCAGATCGGCCGCGGCGTCCACCATGTACGCGGGCGTGCCCAGGCGCTGCGCCAGCTCGCGCAGCCGGTTGCTGTTGGAGCTGGTGGGGCTGCCCACCACGATGAGCACGTCCACCGTGGGCGCCAGTAGCTTCACGGCGTCCTGGCGGTTCTGCGTGGCGTAGCAGATGTCCTGCTTCTTCGGCTCGCGCACCTGCGGGAAGCGCGCGCGCACCGCGGCGTGGATCTCGGCCGCGTCGTCCACGCTCAGGGTGGTCTGCGTCACCACGGCAAGCCTGGACGGGTCCTTCACCTCCACCCGGGCCACGTCCGCCACGTCCTCCACGAGGTGGATGCCGCCGTCGAGCTGGCCCATGGTGCCCTCGACCTCCGGGTGCCCCTTGTGGCCGATCATGATGAATTCGAAGCCCTCGCGCGCGAGCTTGGCCACTTCCACGTGCACCTTCGTCACCAGCGGGCAGGTGGCGTCGAAGAGCTGGAATCCGCGCTCGGCCGCCTCGCGCCGCACCGCCTGGCTCACGCCGTGGGCGCTGAACACCAGCGTGGCACCCGGCGGGACTTCGGACAGGTCCTCGATGAAGATTGCGCCCTTGGCGCGCAGGTCGTTCACCACGTAGGTGTTGTGCACGATCTCGTGGCGCACGTAGATCGGCGCACCGAAGCGCGCCAGCGCCCGCTCCACGATCTCGATGGCTCGGTCCACCCCGGCGCAGAAGCCTCGCGGCTGCGCCAGCACCACCTCCTGCACGCTCATCACAGCACCCCGATGACCTGGACTTCGAAGCTCACCTGCTGGCCGGCCAGCGGGTGGTTGAAGTCGAACAGCAGCCAATCCGGCCCCACCTCGCGCACCACGCCGGCGTAGCTGGCCTCGCCGCCGGGGGTTGGGAAC
The DNA here is from genome assembly GCA_023410975.1 of Pseudomonadota bacterium. Classification (GTDB taxonomy): domain Bacteria; phylum Pseudomonadota; class Gammaproteobacteria; order Burkholderiales; family Burkholderiaceae_C; genus Azohydromonas. The sequence goes on along the minus strand of JAEYPG010000244.1, from coordinate 4,998 downwards.
TGCACCACGTCGCCCACGCCGTACTGCGCGTCGGGGTCGCCCAGCTCGCGCAGCAGCGCCAGCTTCACGCGCTGCAGCAGCTCGGGGTTGCGATCGCCGAAGGCCTCGCCCGGAGCGAGCTCGAAGCGCTCGTGGGCGCCCTCGCCCAAGCCGATGAGCCGGGACTCCATCGCCGGGGCCAGCTCGCCTGTGCCCAGGGTGAGCGTGGCGGGCTTGCCGCCGAAGGTGTTGACGATGTCGGCGCCGTCGGGGCCCGAAAGTCGGTAGTGCAGGGTGAGGAAGGCCCCGGGCTGGATCGTGGTCACGGCGTATGAAACTCTGGTCTTTGGTCGGGCCCGGATTTTACGAGCCGCCCCCCAACCGCCCTGGACGCGACGATGCCATTGAAAGACCTGCCTGCCGACGCGCTGCCGCGCGAGAAGCTGCTTGCCCGCGGTCCCGGGGCCCTCGCCGATGCCGAACTGCTTGCGCTGCTGCTGCGCACCGGGCTGCCCGAGCTCAACGTGCTGCAGCTGGCGGACAAGCTGCTGGCGGAGTTCAACGGGCTGCCGGGCCTGTTGCGGGCACAACCGCGGCAGCTGGCGCTGGTCAAGGGCCTGGGGCCGGCCAAGCAGGCCGAGATCGGCGCGGTGATGGAGATCGCGCGGCGCACGCTGGCGGTGGAGCTGGCGCGCTCGCCCGTGTTCGATGCGCCGGCCAAGGTCAAGGACTACCTCTCGCTGCGCCTGTCCGGGCTGGAGCACGAGGTGTTCGCCGTGCTGTTCCTGGACACCCAGCACCGGCTGCTGTGCATGGAGGAGCTCTTCCGCGGCACGCTGACGCAGACCAGCGTCTACCCGCGCGAGGTCGTCAAGCGCGCGCTGCAGCTCAACGCCGGGGCGCTGATCCTGGCGCACAACCACCCCTCGGGCCTGGCCGAGCCCTCGCGCGCCGACGAGTTCCTGACCCAGCGCCTGAAGAACGCGCTGCAGCTGGTGGACGTGGCGGTGCTGGATCACCTTGTGATCGGCGCGGGCCAGACGGTCTCCTTCGCCGAGCGCGGCTTGTTGTAATAGCGTCCTCGGGGCGGCGGTTTGCTGGAGGTACCGCCCGGTGGGAACGTTGATGGAAGACACCGCGCGCAGCGCAAGGAAGTACCGATGAACGTGAAGCTGCGCAGCCTGCACGAGCTCGATGCCATCAAGCGCGTGCTGGAGCACCGGCGCCAGGAGGCCGAACGCCAGCGCCAGCGCGAGATCGAGGCGGCGCGCCTGGCGCAAAGCGCGGCCACGCTGTTCGCGCAGGCCGTGGGGCCGGTGCAGCCGCTCAAGGCCCATGGCCGCACCGAGCACGTGCGCGAGCTCCCCGCGCCCTGGCCGCGCCAGCGCGAGCTCGACGAGCAGGCGGCGCTGCAGGAGGCGCTGTCCGACGAGGTGGACGTGGAGTCGCTGCTGGAGACCGACGCGGAGCTGAGCTTCCGCCGCCCCGACATCGGCCCCGACGTGCTCAAGCGGCTGCGCCGCGGCCAGTGGTCGATCCAGGCCGAGGTGGACCTGCACGGCCTGCGCCGCGACGCCGCGCGCGAGCGGCTGGCCGCCTTCCTGCGCGAGGCCATGCAGCGCGGCCTGCGCTGCGTGCGCGTGGTGCACGGCAAGGGCCTGGGCTCGCCCGGGCGCACCCCGGTGCTCAAGGGCAAGGTGCGCGCGTGGCTGGTGCAGAAGAGCGAGGTCGCGGCCTTCGTGCAGGCCCGCGGCAGCCAGGGCGGCCACGGGGCGCTGATCGTGCTGCTGCGCGGGCGCACGGGCCCGGCGCCCGCCGCCGGCGGTTGAACGGCGCTCCGCCGCTCAGCCGCCCTTGTTGCGCATCCAGTCGGCGGTGTTGAAGAAGGCGTCTTCCAGGCGCTGCGCCAGCGCGGGGTCCAGGCCCTGTTCCTGCATCGCCTGCTGCATGCACACCAGCCACTGGTCGCGCTCGGCCAGGCCGATGGCGAAAGGCAGGTGCCGCGCGCGCAGCCGCGGGTGGCCGAAGCGGTCCATGTAGTGGTTGGGCCCGCCCAGCCAGCCGCACAGGAACCAGAACAGCTTGTCGCGCGAGCCCGACATGTCGGGCGGGTGCAGGCTCCGGATGCCGGCATAGGCCGGCTCCAGCTCCATCAGGTCGTAGAAGCGGTCCACGAGCCGGCGCACGGCCGGCTCGCCGCCCAGCAGCTCGAAGGCGCTGGGCGCGTCGTCGTTGCTCATCGGTGACTGCGAAAGAGAAAAGGAGGGAGCCGGTCGGCTCAGGCGGCGGCGGGCGTGTAGCCCTCTTCGTCCAGCGCCTTGGCGAAGGTGTCGGCGGGGAGCTGGGAGTCGATGCGCACCTTGTGCGCGGGCAGGTCGATGTCCAGCTTGGCGGCGGCGTCCAGGCGCTGCACCGTCTCGGTGACGGTCTTGACGCAGTGGCCGCAGGTCATGGTGGGCAGGGTGAACTCGATCATCAAAGGCTCCCGGCTGAGGACAACCCGCAAGTATCGCCCTGCGCCTGCGGGCTCGCCGGTGCGGGGCTGCCACCGGCCCCGCGGCAGTCCCGGCGTGCCGGCGTCAGCGGAAGCGCGACTGCGGCACCGTGTGGATCTCGCCGGGCAGCGAGCCGACGTAGTCGGCGATGGCCTTGAGCTCGGCGTTGCTGAACTGCTTGACGATGCCGCCCATGATGGCGTTGTTGCGGCCCACCGAGGCGTTGTGCTCGGTGCGGTAGGCCTTGAGCGAGGCGAAGAGGTAGTCCGGGTACTGGCCGGCGATCTTGGGATAGCTGGGGTCGATGGGCTTGCTGAAGTTGGCGCCGTGGCAGGAGACGCACGCGCCCTTGCTCAGCAGCGCCGCCACGTCCGCCGGCGCCGCCGCCGGCGTGTCGGGCGCAGGCGCGGCCTCCGACGGGGAGAGCTGCGCGTAGTGCGCCGCGACGAAGGCGATGTCCTGGTCGCTGAGCGAGGCGGCCACGCTGTGCATGGTGGGGTGCTTGCGGTCGCCCTTCTTGTAGGCCTGCAGCGCCGCCTCGATGTACTTCTGGCCCTGCCCCGAGATCATCGGCACCTTGTAGACCTGCGGGAAGCTGGCCTGGTAGCCGGGGATGCTGTGGCAGCCGATGCACATGGCGACGCGGGCATCGCCATCGCCGGCCTTGTCCTTGGGCTGGGCTGATGACTGGGCGTGCACGGTGGTGGCGAACATGCCGGCCAGGGCCAGCGACAGGGCAAGGTTCTTGGTCATCGTCTCTGCTGGGGGTACTGATGGAGGGATGAGGAAAGCGGCCGCTGCGGGCCGCCACAGAGGGAACTTGCGCGGAGTCAAGCCGCAGTCTAGGGGCCTCCTATACTCGGACGCCACCCCTGCAAACCCGCCGAACCCGATGAAATTCCAAGGCTCCGATCAGTACGTCGCCACGCCCGAATTGCGCCTGGCCGTCAACGCCGCCATCACGCTGCAGCGCCCGCTGCTGATCAAGGGCGAGCCCGGCACGGGCAAGACGATGCTGGCCGAGGAAGTGGCCCGCTCGCTTGGGCTGCCGCTGCTGCAGTGGCACATCAAGAGCACCACCAAGGCGCAGCAGGGCCTGTACGAGTACGACGCCGTGAGCCGCCTGCGCGACAGCCAGCTCGGCGACGAGCGCGTGAAGGACATCCACCACTACATCGTCAAGGGCGTGCTGTGGCAGGCCTTCACGGCCGAGCAGCCCGTGGCGCTGCTCATCGACGAGATCGACAAGGCCGACATCGAGTTCCCGAACGACCTGCTGCGCGAGCTCGACCGCATGGAGTTCCACGTCTACGAGACGCGCGAGACCATCCGCGCGCACCACCGCCCGCTGGTGTTCATCACCTCCAACAACGAGAAGGAGCTGCCCGACGCCTTCCTGCGCCGCTGCTTCTTCCACTACATCAGCTTCCCCGAGCCGGCGACCATGCGCGCCATCGTGGACGTGCACTTCCCCGACCTGAAGCACGAGCTGCTGGCCGCGGCGCTGGACCACTTCTACCGCCTGCGCAACCTGCCCGGGCTGAAGAAGAAGCCCTCCACCAGCGAGCTGCTGGACTGGCTCAAGCTGCTGCTGGCCGAGGACATCCCGCAGGAAGCCCTGCACAGCGACGACCAGCGCGTGAGCGTGCCGCCGATGGTGGGCGCGCTGCTCAAGAACGAGCAGGACCTGACGCTGTTCGAGAAGCTGATCGCGATGCAGCGCCAGCATCGCTGAGCCGCGCGAGCCGGCGGCCCGCGGGGCTGGCGGACAGCCTCAGCGCAAGAAGCCGCTCATCGACAGCGCCAGCCGCGGCTCCAGCGGCTGGCCCTCGGCATTGCGGCGCGCACCCACGTCCAGCGACACGCGCCCGGGCTGCAGCCACCAGCGCACGCCCAGCTCGCGCGCCACGACGCCGTTGGTCTCCTCGGACCACTGCGCGTAGAGCATGTGCTGGCCCATCGGGCGCCACAGCCCGGTGACGGCGGTGCGCGTGCGCGCCTCGCCGGTCTTGAGGTTGCCGCTGCGCAGCCGCCCGATGCTCATGTCCAGCGCCACGTCCGGCCCCAAGCGCAGCAGCCCGCCGGTGGCCACCAGCGCACGCTGGTCGCTCTGCACCTGCCCCAGCCGCCCGTCGCGCGAGCCCTGCCAGCCCAGCCGCACGCTGGTGGTCAGCGGCGTGTCCAGCGCCGACCACTGCTGGCTCTGCAGCTGGTCCACCTCCAGCTTCACCGGCGCCTGGGGGGCGCCGCCCGGCTGCTCCAGCAGCACCGCCGGCTGCGGCTGCGCCAATTGCACGCGCGAGCCGTCCACGCCCAGGCGCAGGCGGTCGCGCCCGCAGTCCTTGCGCAACAGCTGCTGCCGGTCGTCGGTGCTGAGCGTGGTGAAGGGGTCCAGCGGGCAGTCGCGCCGGTCGGCAAAAGCGTCCCGCAGCGGCACGCGCGGCCGCGGCGCGTAGATGCGCACGGCCGCCAGCGGCTTGTCCGGCAGCAGCCGGTAGGCCTGGGTGGACCACACGCTTGGCGC
>JAEYPG010000231.1 GCA_023410975.1 Pseudomonadota bacterium | reverse complement strand
CAGCCGCCGCAGCGGCGACACGGCAGCGGGGGCGGACGCCGCCAGCGTCGGCGTCGTCTCGGGCGGCAGCTGCATCGGGGCGCCGGCGGGCGGAACGGGCCTCAGAAGGCCTCGTGCGCCACCGTGCCGGCCACCAGCGTGGCCACCACGCGCCCGGGCAGCATGCTGCCGGTGAGCTCGAAGGCGAAGGGCGTGTGCTTGCCCTGGCTGCGCAGCTGCGACGCCTCCAGCCCCCACTGCGCCTGCGGATCGAAGAGGCAGACGTCGGCCACGCCGCCTTCCACCAGGCGCCCGGCGCTGGAAGCCAGCGAGCCCAGCGCCTCGCCCAGCACGGCCACCGGGCCGCTGGTCACGCGCGAGAGCGACTGCGCCAGCGTCAGGCCCTGCTCCTGGCCCCACTTCAGTGCCAGGCTCAGCAGCAGCTCCAGCCCGGTGGCGCCGGGCTCGGCCTCGGCAAAGGGCAGGTTCTTGGCGTCCTCGTCCACCGGCGTGTGGTCCGACACCAGCGCGTCGATGGTGCCGTCGGCCAGCGCCGCGCGCAGCGCATCGCGGTCGCGCTGCTGGCGCAGCGGCGGCGTCAGGCGCATGGCGGCATTGAAGAAGCCGATGTCCACGTCCGTGAGGTGCAGCGAGTTGATGCTCACGTCCGCCGTCACCGGCAGCCCCTGCGCCTTGGCCTGGCGCAGCAGCTCCACCCCTTCGGCGCTGGAGAGGCGGCACAGGTGCACGCGCGCGCCGGTGCTGCGCACCAGCTCGAAGATGGTGTGCAGCGCCACCGTCTCGGCCGCCACGGGCACGCCCGAGAGGCCCAGGCGCGTGGCGACCGCGCCGCTGGCGGCCACGCCGGCACCCAGCCACGGGTCCTGCGGGCGCAGCCACACGGTGTAGCCGTAGGTGCTGGCGTACTGCAGCGCGCGCAGCAGCACCTGCGTGTCGCGCACCGGCGCCTCGGCCTGCGCGAAGCCGATGCAGCCGGACTCGGTGAGCTCGGCCATCTCGGTGAGCGCCTTGCCCTCCAGGCCGCACGTGAGCGCGCCCAGCGGGAACAGCCGGCAGCGGCTGAGCTTGCGCGCGCGGAACTTGAGCATGTCCACCAGGCCCGGCTCGTCGAGCGGCGGATCGGTGTCGGGCGGGCAGACCAAGCTGGTGACGCCGCCGGCCGCGGCCGCGGCCAGCTCGCTCTCCAGCATGCCCTCGTGCTCATGGCCGGGCTCGCGCAGCCGGGCGGCGAGGTCCACCAGGCCCGGCGCGACCACCAGGCCCTGCGCGTCGATCACGCGGTCGGCCTCGAAGTCCGGGTTGACGTTGCCGATGGTCAGGATGCGGCCCGCGGCGATGGCCACGTCGGCCGCCTCGTCGCGCCCGGAGGCCGGGTCCACGACGCGGCCGTTCTTGATCAGGATCTTCATGCTTTCCACATCCTCCGTTCGCCCTGGGCTAGTCGAAGGGGCTGCAGGCCGGCTGGGCCGCAAGGCTTCGACAGGCGCAGCCCGAACGGGACTTTGGTTGTTCAGGCGTCGTTGCCGGCGAGGATGCTCATCACCGCCATGCGCACGGCGATGCCGAAGGTCACCTGCGGCAGGATCACGCTGTGGCGCCCGTCGGCCACCGACGAGTCGATCTCCACGCCGCGGTTGATCGGGCCCGGGTGCATGACGATGGCATCGGGCTTGGCCAGCGCCAGCTTCTCCGGCGTCAGGCCGTAGTGCTTGAAGAACTCGCCCGCGCTGGGCAGCAGCGCGCTGCCCATGCGCTCGTTCTGCAGCCGCAGCATGATGATCACGTCGGCATCGCGGATGCCCTCGGCCATGTCGCGGCACACGCGCACGCCCATCTCGCGCAGGTTGTCCGGCACCAGCGTCTTCGGGCCCACCGCGCGGATCTCGGGCACGCCCAGCGTCGTGAGCGCGTGGATGTCCGAGCGCGCCACGCGCGAGTGCACGATGTCGCCCACGATCGCCACCGTGAGGTTGGTGAAATCCTTCTTGAAGTGCCGGATCGTGTACATGTCCAGCAGGCCCTGCGTCGGGTGCGCGTGGCGCCCGTCGCCGGCGTTGACCACGTGCACGTGCGGCGCGCAGTGCTGGGCGATCAGGTAGGGCGCACCGGACTCGCTGTGCCGCACCACGAACATGTCGGCCTGCATGGCCGAGAGGTTGGCGATGGTGTCGAGCAGGCTCTCGCCCTTGGCGGTCGAGGAGCGCGCGATGTCGAGGTTGATCACGTCGGCCGACAGCCGCTTGGCCGCGATCTCGAAGGTGGTGCGCGTGCGCGTGCTGTTCTCGAAGAACAGGTTGAACACGCTCTTGCCGCGCAGCAGCGGCACCTTCTTGACCTCGCGGTCGCTCACGGAGAGGAAGGTGGAGGCGGTGTCGAGGATCTGCGTGAGCACGGCGCGCGGCAGGCCCTCGATGGACAGCAGGTGGATCAGCTCGCCGTGGCTGTTGAGCTGGGGATTGCGGCGCGACAGCATCAGGCGGCGCCCTCCAGGGCAAAGGTGAAGCGGCCGGCGGCATCGCGCGCCAGCGACAGGCGTTGTTCGGCCGGCAGCACGAGCTTGGCGGCGGCGAAGGCGGGCTCGATGGGCAGCTCGCGCCCGCCGCGGTCCACCAGCACCGCCAGCGTCACGCTGGCCGGGCGGCCGAAGTCGAAGAGCTCGTTGATCACCGCGCGCGTGGTGCGCCCGGTGTAGAGCACGTCGTCGATCAGCAGGATGTGCCGCCCTTCGATCTCGAAGGGCAGCTTGGTGGCGTCGGTCAGGTGCATGCCGCGCGAGCCGTAGTCGTCGCGGTGCAGCGCGCTGGAGATGACGCCGGGCGCGCCGGGCAGGCCCAGGTCGGCGTGCAGCCGCTCGGCCAGCCAGGCCCCGCCGCTCCACACGCCCACGAGCGCGGATGTTTCGGTATCGGCGGGACGCAGCAGCCGCGCGACGCCGCGCCGCAGCTCGCCGTACAGCGCCTCGGCGTCCAGTGAAAGGGTGCTCATGCTTGTCTCAGGAACTGCTCCAGGATCAGCGCGGCCGAGGCCGCGTCCAGGTCGCGCGCACCGCCGGCCTCGGCCTCGGTGCTGGTGTAGCGCTCGTCCACCTCGTGCACCGGCAGCCTGAAGCGGCCGTGCAGCTGGCGCGCGAAGCGCTGCGCGCGGTGCGTATTGTCGTGCGGCGCCCCGTCGGGATGGCGCGGCACGCCCACCACCAGCGCATCGGGCTGGTACTCGCGGATGAGTTGCTCGATCGCCGCGAAGCGCACGTCGGCCTTCTCGGTGGCGATGGTCTTGAGCGGCGTGGCGCTGCGCGTGACGGTGTTGCCGCTGGCCACGCCGGTGCGCTTGGCACCGAAGTCGAAGGCGAGAAAGCTCTGCGCGCGGCCCATGCCGCCAGGCGCCTCGCTCATGCGTGCCCCGCTTCGCCGCTGAGCATGCGCGGATCGATCCCCAGCAGCGACAGCGCGCGCGTGTAGCGCTGCTCGGGCGGGGTGTCGAAGATGATCTTCGGATCGGCGGCGACGTTGAGCCAGCCGTTGCGCGAGATCTCCTCCTCCAGCTGCCCGGCGCCCCAGCCGCTGTAGCCCAGCGTCACCAGCACGCGGCGCGGGCCCGTGCCGTGCGCCAGCGCCTCCAGCACGTCCTTGCTGGTGGTCATCTCCAGCCCGCCGGGCACCGTCATCGTGGAGCTGAAGCGCGCCGCGCCCAGCGCCTCGTGCAGAACGAAGCCGCGCTCGGTCTGCACCGGGCCGCCGAAGTACACCGGCTCGTCGGCCAGCTCGCTGCGGTCCAGGCTCAACTCCACCTTCTCGAACAGGTGGCGCAACGTGATGTCGGTGGGCTTGTTGATCATCAGGCCCAGGGCGCCCTTGTCGCTGTGCTCGCACAGGTACACCACCGCGCCCGCGAAGTTGTCGTCCGCCATGCCAGGCATGGCAATCAGGAACTGGTTTGTCAGATCGATGCCACGCTCAGCCATGCGGCATTCTATTCCCGGGCCACACTGGCACCCGTGAACAAGGACCTTGACACCGCCCTCGTCTGGTTCCGTCGCGACCTGCGCGCCGACGACCAGGCCGCGCTCTACCACGCGCTGCGCCATGCCCGGCGCGTGTGGTGCGCCTTCGTCTTCGACACCGAGCTGCTGGCCGGCTTGCCGCGCCAGGACCGGCGCGTGGAGTTCATCCGCGACAGCCTCATCGGGCTGGACGCGCAGCTGCGCGCGCTGGGCGCCTCCCACGGCACCGAGCACAGCGGGCTGATCGTGCGCCACGGCCACGGCGCCGACGAGATCGTGCGGCTGGCGCGGCAGCTGCACGTGCAGGCCGTCTACCTCAACCACGACGACGACCCCGCGGCGCTGGCGCGCGACGCGCGCGTGCGCGGCGCGCTGGCGCAGGACGGCATCGCGCTGCACTCCAGCAAGGACCATCTCGTGTTCGAGCGCAACGAGGTGCTCAGCGGCGCGGGCACGCCCTACAGCGTCTTCACGCCCTACTTCAACGCCTGGCTCAAGAAGCTCGACGACTACTACCTCAGCGCCTATCCCGTGGCGCGCCATGCCGCCTCGCTGGCACCCGTGCCGGAAGAGTGCCGCCAGCCGGTCCCGAGCCTGGAAGCCCTGGGCTTCGAGACCACCAACCTGCACCAGCTGAAGCTGCCCACCGGTCCCGCCGGCGGCCAGGCGCTGCTGGAGGAGTTCCTGGCCGAGCGCATCGACCGCTACGACGTGACGCGCGACTTCCCGGCCGTGAAGGGACCGAGCTACCTGGGCACGCACCTGCGCTTCGGCACCGTGTCGGTACGCCAGCTCGCGCGCGAGGCCTGGCGCCGCACGCAGGCCGGTTCCAGCGGCGCGCGCGTGTGGCTGTCGGAGCTGGCCTGGCGCGACTTCTTCCAGCAGATCCTCTTCCACCACCCGCGCATCGTGGAGCACGCCTACCGCCCCGAGTTCGACCGCGTGAAGTGGGAGAAGGGCAAGCACGCCGACGCGCTTTTCGCCGCCTGGTGCGAGGGCCGCACCGGCTATCCGCTGGTGGACGCGGCCATGCTGCAGCTCGCGCAAAGCGGCTACCAGCACAACCGCCTGCGCATGGTCACGGCCAGCTTCCTGGTCAAGGACCTGGGGCTGGACTACAAGCGCGGCGAGCGCTGGTTTGCTTTGAAACTCAACGACTACGAGCTCGCCTCCAACAACGGCAACTGGCAGTGGGCCGCCGGCACCGGCTGCGATCCGCAGCCCTGGTTCCGCATCTTCAACCCGGTGAGCCAGAGCAAGAGGTTCGACCCGCAGGGCCGCTTCATCCGCCGCTACCTGCCGCAGCTGGCGAAGCTGCCCGACGACCTGATCCACGCCCCCTGGCTGGCCAAGCCGGTGGACTTGGAGGCCGCCGGCATCGAGCTCGGCGTGGACTACCCGCTGCCCATCGTGGACCACGAGGAAGCGCGCCAGAAGACGCTGGCGCGCTTCGAGGTGGTCAAGGAAGCCAAGGCCGCCAAGGCCGCAGCCCGGGCGGCGAAGAAGGCGCTGGCCGCGGGCGTGGATTGATTCCAGTTCTGTTTTAAGAGTGAAGTAAATCCCGTTCGGGCTGAGCC
>JAEYPG010000217.1 GCA_023410975.1 Pseudomonadota bacterium | reverse complement strand
GTGCAGTGGTACGCCCGGGCCGAGCACCTCGCCGCCCTGGCGGCGCTGCAGGCCGAGCTGCAACTGCCCTTCGTGCTGGACCACCTGGCCGGCCTGCATGCCGCTTTGCCCGCCGGCGACCCGGCCTGGCAGGCGGCCGCGGCGCTGGCCGCGGGCGGCGCGTGGCTGAAACTCTCGGGCTGGTACCGGCTGCAGTCGGTGGAGCCCTACGCCGCGCTGGTGCCCGCCATCGCGCGCGCCTTCGAGCTTTTCGGCGAACGCTGCGTGTGGGGCTCGGACTGGCCGCACACCAGCTTCGCGCCCGACGCGCTGCCGCTTTACGACTCCACCCTGGCGCCGGTGCGCCGGGCACTGGGCGACGCCGTCACGGCGCGCCTCCTGCGGGACCATGCGCCCGCGCTCTACTTGCAGGACCCCGAGCCATGAACGACTTCCCCACCACCCGCCGCCAGTGGCTGGCGCTGAGCGCCGCGGCCGGCACCGCCGCGCTGTGGCCCGGCCTGAGCGCGGCCCAGGCCTGGCCGGCCAAGGCCGTGCGCTTCGTGGTGCCCTTCGCGCCGGGCGGCAGCTCCGAGATCGTGGCCCGCGCCACGGCGGCGGAGATGAGCAAGACGCTGGGCCAGTCGGTGTACGTGGACAACAAGCCCGGCGGCGCCGGCAACGTCGCCATGGGCGAGGTGGCGCGCGCGGAGGACCAGCACACGCTGATCCTCGGCCACATCGGCACCCTGGCCGTGAACCCGTACATCTTCCCCAAGCTGCCCTACGACCCCGTCAAGGACTTCAAGGCCGTGAGCCTGCTGGCCAAGGTGCCCAGCCTGTACGTGGAGCACCCGGACCTGCCGGTGAAGAACCTCAAGGAGCTGGTCGCCCTGGCCAAGGCCAAGCCCGGCCGGCTCACCTACGGGTCGGCGGGCAACGGCAGCGCCGGGCACCTGGCCATGGAGTACCTGAAGATGGCCACCGACACCTTCATGCTGCACGTGCCCTACCGCGGCACCGGCCCGATGCTCACGGACCTGATGGCCGGGCGGCTGGACTCGGCGGCGGTGGGTGCGCCGGCCATCATCCAGTTCATCAAGGCTGGCAAGCTGCGCTGCATCGCCACCGGCACGGCGCAGCGCATCCCGCAGCTGCCCGACGTGCCCACCGTGGCCGAGCAGGGTTTCCCGGGCTTCGAGATGACGCAGTGGTACGGGCTGCTGGCGCCGTCGAACCTGTCGCAGGCGGCGCTGGACCGCCTGGCCCCGGCCGCCGCCGCGGCCGTGAAGACGCCCGCGGCGCAGGAGCACTTCAAGACCGAGGCCGCGCTGGCCGTGGGCAGCACCCCGGCGGAGTTCGCGGCCTTCATCGCCGCGGAGCAGAAGCGCTGGAAGCCGGTGATCGAGCGGGCGAAGATCAAGCCGGATTGAGGTCCGCCCCCTGTTGCGGCGGTGCCCCTCAATACGCGCAAGCCGCCCGCATCAGCACGCCGTCGTCCACCCGCAGGCGGCCCAGCGCGAGGGGGTCCACCTGCAGCCCGGCCATGAAGGCCAGCGCCATGGCGAGCAGCCAGGCCCGCGTGCGCCGCGGCGAGCGGCAGCGCCGCGCGGGCAGCAGGAAGGGCAGCGCCAGGCTGGCCGCCAGCACCAGCCTGAGCAGCGTTTCGAGCAGCACCACGCGACCGCCGGGCTCAGGACGGCACGTGCAGGCCGCCCGCCTCCGCCTCCAGGCAGGCCGCCGCCCCGCGCTCGTACCCGCCAGGCTCGGACTCGGGCTCGCGCATGGGCACCACGCTCAGCGCCTCGTCGAGGTCGGCCAACAGGTCGGCCGCGTCCTCCAGGCCCACAGACAGCCGCACCAGGTTGTCGCGGATGCCGCTGAGCCGCCGCTCCTCGGCCGTGAGCCGGCAATGCGTGGTCGAGGCCGGGTGCGTGACCATGGAGCGGGTGTCGCCGATGTTGGTGGCGATGGCCACCAGCTTGAGCGCGTCCACGAAGCGCCAGGCGTCCTCCTGCGACCGCCCCACCTCGAAGCTGAACACCGCGCCGTGCCCGGTCTGCTGCTGCAGGATCAGCGGGCGCTGCGGGTGCTCGGCCATGGCCGTGTAGTGCACGCGGCCCACGCGGCCGTGCGCGCCCAGCCAGCGCGCGAGCTGCTCGCTGCTGCGGCTGGCGCCGCGCACGCGCAGCTCCAGCGTCTCCAGGCTCTTGAGCAGCATCCACGCGTTGGTGGCGCTCAGCGTGCCGCCCAGCGTGCGCAGCACGCCGCGCAGGTCGGCCATCAGCCGCTCGCTGCCCAGCACGGCCCCGGCGACGCAGCGGCCCTGGCCGTCGATGTACTTGCCCGCGGAGTGCACCACCACGTCGGCGCCGTGCTCCAGCGGATTCTGGAACACCGGGGTGAGCATGGTGTTGTCCACCGCCACCAGCGCGCCGCAGGCATGCGCCAGCGCCGCGATGGAGCGGATGTTGCCCACCTGCTGCAGCGGGTTGGAGGGCGACTCCAGGAACACCAGCCGGGTGTCGGCATCGATGGCGCGGCGCCAGGCGTCGAGCTTGGCCAGGTCCACCGTGCGCACCTGCACGCCCAGCTTGCCGAAGTAGTGGCGAAAAGCCGTGAGCGTGGTGCCGAACACGTCGCGCGAGACCACCACGTTCTTGCCCGCCTCCAGCCAGGCATGCCCCAGTGCCGCGATGGCGGCCATGCCGGAGGCGAAGGCCACGCCGTCCTGCGCCCCCTCCATGGCGGCCAGGCGCTGCTCGAAGGAGCGCACCGTGGGGTTGGAGAAGCGCGAGTAGACGTTGCCCTTGGCGCTGCCGCCGAACTTGCGCGCGGCATCGGCCGCCGACTGGAAGACGTAGGCCGAGGTCGTGGCGATGGGCTCGCAATGCGCGTCGGACAGATCCTGGTAATGCGCCTCGTGGACGGCCCGGGTGGCCCTGCGGTAAACGTTCATGTCTGCCCCTGTCAATGAGCGGTGAGGGATGACGGATGACGGAAACGGGGGCCGGCCGCTACTTGGTGCGGGTGCGCGCCAGGACCGGCGCCCCGGCGGCGGCCTCCGGGCGGTCGCGCAGGCCGAGGAAGCTCGCCAGCCCGCCCAGTGCCGTGAGCAAGGCCAGCGCGGCGACCACGCCGTCGTAGCTGCCGCTGCGGTCGTGGCCCCAGGCGCCCAGCTGCACCGATGCGAAGGCGCCGACCTGGTGCATCAGGAACAGCAGCCCGAACACCTTCCCCTTGACGGCCGCGCCGTAGCGCTCGAAGCAGTACATCGACGTGACCACCACGGTGCCCAGGTAGCTGGCGCCGAACACCACGGCGAAGCCCATGGTCTGCCATTCGCTGCCGCTGGCCAGCAGCAGCAGCATCGCCACCGCGCGCATCAGGTAGAAGCCCGCCAGCAGCGAGTGCTTGTTCCAGTGCATGGCCAGCCAGCCGGTGAACAGGCCGCTGGCGAGCTCCAGCACGCCCAGCAGGCTCAGGCTCAGGCCCATGCGCGCACGCGGCGCGCCGCCGTCCTGCCAGAAGGCGACCAGGTGCACGTCGATGAAGGCCATGGTGGCGCCGCAGCCCAGGAAGCCCAGCCCCAGGATGTAGAAGCCCGGGTCGCGGCACACCTGGCGCCAAACGCCGCCCGGGCTGCCGGCAGCGGCGGCCGGCGGCTGGGCCAGGCCGGCCTGCTGCATCGAGCGTGCGCCGAACCACGCCAGCAGCGCCACCGGGCCCGCCAGCAGCACGCCCACCGCCGCGAAGGCCTGGGTCCAGCCCAGCTGCGGCTGCAGCGCGATCCACAGCGGCGACAGCACGATGAAGCCGATGGCGGTGCCGTTGGTGACGATGGCAAAGGCGAAGCCCTTGCGCTGGTGCTCGAACAGCCGGTCCACCAGCACGCCCATGGGCACGTAGGTCATGGCCGCCAGCGCGAAGGCCCCGCCGATGCCGTAGGCCAGGATGAAGACCGGCAGCGAGTGCGCGAACACCGTGGTGCCCATCATCGACAGGCCCCCCACCACAGCGCCGATGACCACCGTGCGCAGCGGGCCGATGCGGTCGCTCAGCGCGCCCACCACGGGCGACATCAGTCCCGTGACGAGCATGAACAGCGCACCCGACCAGGCGAAGTCCGTGCGCCCGCGCCCGAAGTGCTCGGCCAGCGGCACGAAGTACACCTGGTACGCGCCCTTGATCATGGTGGAAAGGAACATCACCACGAAGCCCAGCGCCACCAGGCGCTGGACGAGGTAGCGGTCTTTGCCGGTCATGTCCGCTCCGCTCCCGTCAGGCCAGGGCAGCCGAGGGCTCGCGCACGGCGGCCGAGCCGCCGCAGTACTCGCGGTACATGTTTTCGTACATGGCGTAGAACAGCTCGCAGGTGTGGCCCACGGCCTCCAGCGCCTCGCGCTGCATCTGCTCGGTGACGCAGATCTCGGACACCAGGCCCAGGCCCTGCTCCACGTGGCCCACGTCCTCCTGCTGGTGCACCGAGAAGAACAGCAGGTCCTCGGCCCGCAGGCCGTAGGCGCGCCCCAGCAGCTCGTGGCGCGGCTCGCCCTCGGAGGTTTCGAGGTTCTGGCCCTCGCTGGCGATCATCACGGCCGCGGCGCCGACGTGGTAGCGCGCCGGGTCACGCACCGCCGCCAGGCGGTACTCGATGAGCTCGCGCGTGGCCGGCAGCGGCCGCACCGCATCGCGCTCCTCGTCCGACACGCCCAGGGCGCGGATGAAGTTCCGCATCAGCACCTCGTGGTTGTCGGTCTTCGACAGCCGCCCGGTCTGCTCCTCCCACAGGTTGTACAGCAGCGCCGTCTTGTACTTTGGCAGCGGGCAATGGAAATACAGGTGGTCGATGTAGCCCAGGAAATACCTGGTCAGCTGATAACCCTGTAGCGCCACCTTGCGCAGCAGGTCCAGGTCTGGATTCAGGTCGTCGAACAGCGGCTTGAAAAGAGGGTGCGACAGCGTCAAGTGGCGGTGCAGCTCTGCCCGCAGCGCTTCCTTGAACACATTCTTGCTCATCATGCTCATACTCCCCGTGCAAATAGTTGGCCTTGCGGAAACACCCGTGCCCGCAGCGAGGCGGTGGTTTGCGCCATGAAATGCCCGCGATGGCTGATCCCGCCGAAACGGGCATAGTCCTCCAGCACACCGTAAGTCTGAAAACCATATCGCTGCCACAACCGGTGGGCGCGCGTGCCTTCGCGCACATCCAGCACCAACTGCTCCACGCCAAGCGTCTCGGCGCGCTTGACGATTTCCCTGAATGCCAGATCCACCAGCCCCCGGCCTCTAAACCGGGGCGCCGCAATCCCCTTGCTGATCTCGGCGCGGTGGCGGCAATTGTGCATACCCGTGACGCTCAATATGGCCATGAAAGCCGGCTCACCGCCCACCCGCACCAGAAAAACATGGCAATCGCCCGAAGCCATGCGAAGACCCAGGCTTCTGACATAAGCATCTGCTTCCGCCATATTCATGGGTGCCGCATAACCCAGCGTGCCTTCGTCAGCCACCGCCTCATTGATCAGGCCAACAATCGCACTGCCGTCACGGGCATCCAAACAGGATTAGGACTTACGCAGCGCCCTTTGAGCTAGCGCCGAAGTCCCGCTTCTCGGCACTACTTCAGACGTGCGCCATCCGTACCGATGGGTTTTTCAGCTCTTGCTTCATGTAGCTCGATAGCATCTCCTT
>JAEYPG010000110.1 GCA_023410975.1 Pseudomonadota bacterium | reverse complement strand
AACTTCGCGCCGGTGTGCCAGCTGCCGCAGTCTCCGCTGGCGCCGCCGAAGAACTCGATCCCTGAGCTGCGTCGTTGCGTCGAGGAGATGGGCTTCGTCGGCTGCAATCTCAACCCGGATCCGAGCGGCGGCTACTGGACCGGCAAGCCGATGACCGACCGCGAGTGGTACCCGCTGTACGAGGCGCTGTGCGAGCTGGACGTGCCGGCCATGATCCACGTCGCGGCGTCGTGCAACCCGTGCTTCCACGGTACGGGCGCGCACTACTTGAACGCCGACACCTCGGTGTTCATGCAGCTGCTGCAGGGCGACCTGTTCAAGGACTTCCCGACGCTGCGATTCGTGATCCCGCACGGCGGCGGTGCCGTGCCGTACCACTGGGGGCGCTACCGCGGCATGTCGCTGGAGATGATGAACCGCCCGCTCGAAGGCCTGCTCGACAACATCTTCTTCGACACCTGCGTCTATCACCACCCCGGCGTGGAGCTGCTGACCAAGGTAGTGCCCACCAGCAACGTGCTGTTCGGCTCGGAAATGATCGGCGCGGTGCGTGGCCGCGACCCCGACACCGGCGAGTACTTCGACGACACCAAGCGCTACCTGGACGCCTGCGCCGCGCTGTCGGACGAGGACCGCCACGCCATTTTCGAAGGGAATGCGCGACGCGTCTATCCGCGGTTGGACAAGCACCTCAAGGCCAAGGGCAAGTGAGCCAGGCCACGGAGCAAAGCATGCAATACATCGACATCCATCCGCACATCATCTCCGACGACGAGCATCGCTATCCGCCGGCGCCGCTGTTCGGCAAGCGCTCGGACTGGTCGCAGGAGCGGCCGAGCACGGTCGAATCGCTGATCGCCGCCATGGACGAGGCCGGCGTCGCCAAGGCGGCGGTGGTGCACTCGTCCACCACCTACGGCTTCGACAATTCCTACGTGGTTGACGGCTGCAACCAGTATCCGGACCGGCTCGTTGCGGTCGGATCGGTGGACGTGCTCGACGACGACGTCAGCGCCGTCATCAAGGACTGGGCGGGCAAGGGCTTGGCGGGGCTGCGCATCTTCACCGGCGGATCGACCAAGGACTTCGATCCGAGCGAGCTCGACAGTCCGAAGTCGTTCCAGGCTTGGGAGACTTTGGCCGAGTTGGGCATGCCCATGTGCATCCAGACCGGCCCGATCGGGCTGCCGCAGGTGACGATGCTGGCCAAGAAATTCCCGAAGGTGAACATCATCCTCGACCACCTCGGCCGCCCCGACGTGCTCGACGGAGCGCCGTACCGGAATGCGGACAGCCTGTTCGCGCTGGCGGACTTGCCCAACGTCTTCCTCAAGCTCACGCCCCGCATATTCGGCGACGTGAAGAAGGGCAAGGCCAGCGCCGAGACGTTTTTCCCGCGCGTGGTCGCGGCCTTTGGCGCGCAGCGCATGGCCTGGGGTTCGAACTTCCCAACCTCGCCCGGAACGCTCAAGGAAATCCTCGCCGAGGCGCAGGCCGGCCTGGCCTGCCTGAGCGAGGCCGACCGCGCCTGGATCTTCGGCAAGACGGCGCAGCGGCTGTACCCGGCCCTGCGTTGAGGCCCAACCCCCTACCCGCACCGGCGCGGGCAGGGGCCCCATGCCCCGCAGCGCCGGCCATTGGGGCGCCCCCGCATCAAGACAAAGGAGAAATGACCATGAGTGAAACGCGTTTGAATAGCATCATCCGTGCCTTCGAAGCCGGCAAGCCGGCCTTCGCTGCCTTCGCCAAGCTCGACAAGCAAACGGCGATGGACATGAGCGACGCGCCCTACGACGGCATCGTGTTCGAGATGGAGCACAACCCGTACGACGTGTCGGCGCTGGGCGACGCGCTGCAGTACATGCTCAACCGCAAGCAGATTGCCGAGTCCGGCCTGGCACCGCGCGTCACGCCGATCGCGCGCATCCCGGCCAACGGCGTCGAGATGAACCAGGCGTTTGCCAAGCAGGTGCTCGACCGCGGCTGCTACGGCGTGGTGTGGCCGCACGTCTCGACGGTGGAGCAGGCCTACAACGCCGTGGCCTCGTGCCGCTATGCGCGGCCCAAGAACGCGCCGCTGTACGAGCCCAAGGGCGTGCGCGGAGACGGCCCGGCCACGGCCGCGCGCTACTGGGGCCTGGGCTTGCCGGAGTACTACGCCAAGGCGGACGTGTGGCCGCTGGCGCCGCAGGGGGAGATCCTGGTCGGCCTGATGTGCGAGAGCACGCAGGCGGTGGAAAACCTGGACGACATCCTCTCCAACGTCCCGGGCATCGGCTTCATCCTCATCGGCGAGGGTGACCTGAGCCAGGAACTGGGCTACCCGCGCCAGTACGAGCATCCCGAAGTGGTGAACGCGATGCGCAAGATCGCCGAAACCTGCCACAAGCACAAGGTGGTGGTCGGCAATCCGCACGTCACGGCCAAGAACCACAAGCGCCTGATCGAGGAAGGCTACCGTTTCCTGATGTCCGCGCCGCAGCGCAGCTACGGCGTGGTGGGCCTGGCCCGCGAGGCCGCCACCAGCTACTGAGCCGGACGCCACACCATGCCTGAATCGATGAACGGCGCGCAAAGCCTGGTCGCCACCCTGGTGGACCAGGGGGTGGACATCTGTTTCGCCAATCCCGGCACGTCGGAGATGCACTTTCTCGCGGCGCTGGAGAACCCGCGCATGCGCAGCGTGCTGTGCCTGTTTGAGGGCGTGGCTACCGGTGCCGCGGACGGCTGGTACCGGATGAAGGACACGCCGGCCTCCACTCTGCTGCACCTGGGTCCTGGACTGGCCAACGGCCTGGCCAACATCCACAACGCCCGGCGCGCGTCGTCGGGCATGGTCAACATCGTGGGCGAGCATTCGGACTCGCACCTGAAGTACGACCCGCCACTGGCCTCGGACATCGAAGGCCTGGCGCGGCCGCTGAGCCACTGGGTGCGCCGTGCCGAATCGGCCAGCACGATTGCCTGGGACGCGGCCATCGCGGTGGCCCAGGCTTCGGCGCATCCGGGGCGCATCGCCACGCTGATCCTGCCCGGCAACATCTCGTGGCAGCAGGCTGCCACCGGCAGCACCCAACCGCCGCTGCCGCCGCGCCAGCCGGCTGCCCGCCGTGCGCCCGACATGGCCCGTGTCGAACACGTGGCGCGCGTGCTGCGCTCGGGCGAGCCGACGCTGATCATCCTGGCCAACAAGGCTACGCACGGCGTGGCGCTGGAGCGCGCTGGGCAGGTGGCTGCAGCCACCGGAGCAAGGCTGGGCTCACAGTTCTTCACCGCGCGCATCGAGCGCGGCGCGGGGCGGGTGCCCATCGAGCGCATTCCGTATGCGGCGGCGCAGGGCGGGGCGTTCCTGAAGGGCTTCAAGCACCTCATCACGGTGGAAACCGGCGAGCCGGTGGCCTTCTTCAGCTACCCCGACAAGCCCAGCCTGCTCAAGCCCGAAGGCACGCTGGTGCATCCGCTGGTCGAGCCCGACGAGGACAGCGCACTGGCCTTCGAGATGCTGCTCGATGCGCTGGGCGCATGTGACGTGGCGCCGAAGCTGCAGCCGCGCATCCAGACCCCAGTACCGACGGGCGTACTCAACCCGACCAGCATCGCGCATGCGCTGGCCGCGGCCCTACCCGAGCACTGCATACTGGTCGACGAATCGTTGACTACCGGGCGCGAATCGATGGGCCTGACGCTGGGGGCGGCACCGCACGACCTGATCAACAACCTCGGGGGCTCCATCGGCTATGGCACGCCGGTGGCTACCGGCGTGGCATTGGCCTGCCCCGACCGGCGTGTGTTCTGCATGGTCGGTGACGGCAGCGCGATGTACACGATCCAATCGCTGTGGACGCAGGCGCGTGAGAACCTCAACGTCACGACCATCATCTTTGCCAACAACAGCTACGCGATTCTCAAGACCGAATACGCCAACATGGGTGCGGGCACACCCGGCGAGCGTGCGCTGTCAATGATAGACATCGACCGGCCCCGCATCGACTGGCTCGCGATGGCCAGGAGCATGGGCGTCGCGGCCGTGAGCGTCGACAGCGTTGAGGCTTTCCACCAGGCCATGGTCAACTCCACCCGCGAACCAGGCCCTTCGCTGATTGAGGTCCGGCTGTGAATTTTCTTTCTTCCAAACACCCACAGGAGCCGACTCCCATGACCACCACAGCCGTCGAGGCGCCCACGCTGCGCACCAACCTGGCCACCTATGCCGTGACGAAGGCGATGAAGGACGGGCGCGTCCAGTCCGACCTGGTCAACCTCGACTTCTGCGGCCCGACGCCGGCGCATAACGGCTTCAAGGCCATGGTGCGCGAGAACACCTTCGATGCCGGCGAACTGGCCATCGTGACCTACCTGCAGGCCAAGGCCTACGGCAAGCCCTACGTGATGCTGCCCGCGCCGATCTCGGGCCGCTTCCAGCACCACTGCGGCGGCTTCAACATCGACTTCGGCCACCTCGACCCGAAGGACATCGAGGGCAAGCGCGTGGGCGTGCGAAGCTATGCTCAGACCACTGGCCTGTGGATCCGCGGCGTGCTGCGCCACGAGTACGGCGTGGACCTGGACAAGGTGACCTGGATGACGCTGATCGACGGCCACCTGGCTGAGTACAGCGACCCGTCGAACTGCGTGCGCCTGCCCAAAGGTTCGTCGATTCCCGACATGATGATGAACGGCGAGCTCGACGCCGCGCTGCTGGGCGAGGACATGCCCAAGGACCCGCGCGTGCGCACGCTGGTACCCGATGCGCACAACGCGGCCAAGGCCTGGTACGCGCGCGAGGGCTTCGTGCCGATCAACCACGTGTTCGTGGTGCACCAGGACCTGACGAAGAACCGGCCCGACATCGTGCGCGAGCTCTACCGCATGATCCGCGAAAGCCGCGAACTGACCGAAGGCGGCGTGCCGGCGGTGTTCCCGCCACTGGGACTGGAAGCCAACCGCAAGGGGCTGCAGACCGCCATCGATTGGGCGCTCGACCAGAAGATCATCCCGCGCAAGCTGAGCGTGGACGAGCTGTTCGACGACGTTACTGGCAGCCTGGGCTGAAGTACAGCGTGCAGCAACAATGCTGCGCGCCTGTGTCTACTTCGCAACCTGTGCGCCACCCCCCAAGGTTTGCTGCTGGGCAAGACGGCACCCTACCTGCGAAAGGTACTGGTCACCGTGATCAAGGTTTGCGATATGGGGCCTTGCGTGAAGGCGCAGGGCGAGCCGCTTACGTCAGCATGGACTGGCGCTCCCGGCGGCAGCGACTGTGCGCTTGCCGCCATGCACGTTTTCGTGCGGCATTCTGGTGACGTGCCGCATGTTGCAGACCTCGAGGAAGAATGAGAAGGGCACAGCCGCTGCACCAATGGCCTGGCCGGTGCAAACACAGCAATGGAAGAGCACATCATGTCTGAAATCGACTGGGACTATGCCTGCCTGTCGCTGGCAGCTGCCTTGACTGTTGGGCTGGCAGTCGGAGGTGCATCTCATTGGGCTATCGGGGCCGTGTTGTCGTTTGGATGGTGTTCCCTTCATGCATTGGTCGAGGGAATCAAGAGCTTCCCAGGCGTTGCCGATGAAGTGCAACTGGGATTGGAACTGCTTCGATAGGCATCCTCATCCTCCACTGTCACACCCGAAGTTGACGCGGCTCTCATGCTGTGTATCGCGAGCACGTTAGGCGTGATGTTGATGCTGTGAGACTGTCCTGGGGATTCGTGATGCGCATGCACGCAGGATACGCGGCCGCGCGGTTTGAACATGCAGCTGATGTTAGCGGTCAGGACGACCGCCGCGAATCAGCAAAAAGTCCGTGGAGTGGACGTTGGGGCAGCTCCCCGGTGGTGGCTGCTTTCTGCCTGTGGAAACATAGAACCCAGGTTGACACGACACAGACGGTACCGCGGACAGGCACTACGCTGACTGTTGCGGACCGCTGGACCGTCGAATGTCGGCTCGGTCGTCAGATGAATGGGCAACGGGGTCTGCTGTTGATCAACCGTTATCCGTTCAAACGAATCTTCGCCTTTGGTGATCTCCGGGTAACTCCAATGAAACTGCTTCGCCTCCACTTGCACGACGGCAACGCCGGTCCGGGTACAGGTGTGCCTATCGACAAGGGCCAACTGCATGCCGCCATCCCCGACTCACTCCTCGGACTGCTTGATGCGCTCGGGGGAGCCCACGCCGCACCCACAAGGAGCGCGCGATGACGGCACCGCTACGCTTTACCTTTGCCGTCAGCTCGTACGATCACATCCACGCGGTGTTTGACGGGCGCATTCCCATTGAAGGGGCAGAGCCTCTGTTCGTCCGCTTGCCGATTCCGGAGGCATTCCGGCGGTTCATGACCACTCGCGACTTCGATGTGGCCGAGATGGGCTTCGTTCAGTACGCCACGTTCCGTGCCAACGGCGACAACCGGTTCGTCGGCATTCCGGTGTTCACGTCCCGGCTGTTCCGACACTCAGCGATCCTCGTACGGTCCGATCGAATCCGCACGCCCGAGGACCTGCGCGGCAGCCGCATCGGGATCGTGGGCTGGGCAAATTCTGCAGTCGTCTGGGCGCGCGGGATGCTCTCTGACATGCACGGGATCCGGCCTGCTGACATCAACTGGTACCAGGGTGGCGTCGAGCGGCCGGGCCGTCCCGACGTCGTGCCGCGCAAATTCCTCGGGGAGGATGTGCGCATCGAAGCAGTCACCGACCGCGGCCTGGAGGAGATGCTTTGGACCGGCGACATCGACGGCCTCATCATTCCGTCGCCGCCTGCGAGCGTCGATGGCTCGGTCGCCTCAGGCGGCTTGGTGCGGCGGCTCTATGGAGACGCCCGCGCGGCGGAACAGGCTTACCTTGAGAAGACCGGCTGCGTGCCGATCATGCACGTGATCGCCATGGACCGCGCACTGTACGAGCGTGATCCTGACATTGGAAGGCGAATCTACGAGGCCATGGAAGCCTCGCGCCGCCAGTACTTCGCGCAGATTGCCGATAGCGCCGCAAGTCGCGTGCCGGTGCCCTGGCTGGACGAGCACATCGGTTCGTTGCAGCCGCTGATGGGCGGCGACGTTTGGCCCTATGGCCTCGAAGCGAACGTCGCGTCGATCGAAACGGGCCTGCGCTACCTGCGGGAGCAGGGCCTCATCGGCGAATCCCTGAAAGCAAAGGACGTCTTCCCGGAGTGGGAGGCCAGCCAGCAATGATCCAGAACCGCATTCCGCTCACCATCGCGCTGATGGCGTACGACCACGTTTACGAGATCAGGGCGCGCGACAACGACTACGAAATCCGCTCCGGCGCGGTCGAGATCGCGGGCGTCGATCCCACGTTCGTCGACCTCCCATCACCGCATGCGTTTGCAGCGTTCGCCGATCAGGAAGACTGGGCCGTTTCTGACGTGCCCCTGGCCGAGTATCTGCAGCGGCGGCTTGCCGGCGACACCACTATCACCGCGCTGCCGATCTTCACCTCGCGCATGTTCACGCACCGCTGCGTATTTGTTCGCAGGGACCGGATCAAGGAGCCTGCCGATCTGCGCGGAGCACGTGTCGGCGTGGGCGCGCAGAACTTGACCGAGTGCGTCTATGCCCGCGGCATGCTCGCGGACATGTACGGCATCGGGGCGGCCGACGTCACGTGGGTGAATGAGCCGGAACGACAACTCGGCGCGCTGCTTGCGGCAGGCGAAGTCGACGCAGTCATCGCGCCCGCGCACGTGCTGTCCCTCGGTACTGTGGCCGGTTCGAGGAACATGGGCCCGCTGTTCGAACAGCCCGGCGTTGCAGAGCGAGCATATCTGGCAAAGACCCGGGTGTTTCCGGTCGTCCGCGCTCTTGCCGTGCGTACGGAACTGCTCAAGCAACACCGCTGGCTCGCCTCGAACATCTACCGCGCGTTCGAGGTCGCCCGTCGCCGCTACTTCGCGCGCCTGGACGACATTCGTGGCAGTCGCGTTCCCATTCCTGCGGTGGACGGCCACATGCGAACGGTGCGTGAAGCGTTCGGAGGGGACTTCTGGCCTTACGGCATTGCCGACAACCGGGCGACGCTCGAGACCTTCGTGCGCTATGCGGCGGAGCAGGGGCTGATCGAGCCCGCGGACGTCAAGCTGGAAGCGCTGTTCGCGCGCATCGAGCCCTTCGTCGACAAGTACTAGGCCGGACAAGGCCTGGAGCCCGGGTGATCGCCCGGGCGAATCTCCGACACACAGGCCGCTCTCACCTGAGCGCAAGCTCCAGGTCATCGGCACTGGCAATCAGACCCAAGGCACCCGCGGCAGCTCTAACGAGCGTGCCCGAAGGAGACATCATGCCTAAAATTTACAAGCTCGCTTGTGTTGCACTTGCCTTGCCCTTCGTCGCCGTACCGCAAGCGGCGCGCGCGCAGGACTATCCCAAGAAACCGATCACCACCATTGTCTTCGGTGCGCCAGGCACGACCCCGGACCTGTTTGCACGCGCACTGACAAAACAGATGAGTGAGTCAATGGGCCAGCCCATCGTCGTCGACAACCGGCCTGGCTCGGCTGGCGTCGTCGCGACCACGACGGCCATCAAGGCCCCGCCCGATGGGTACACCTTGCTGTTCACGAGCAGCACGGCGCTCGTCAATACGCAGTACACGATGAAGAAGGTTCCCTTCTCTCCAGAACGCGATCTGACACCTATCGGCACAACCTTCGAGCCGGTTGAAGTCTTGCTCATACGCGCCGACCTGCCGTTCAAGAACCTGGCCGACTTGATTGCGTACGCGAAGAAGAATCCCGGCAAGCTGAGCTATGGCGCCAGCGCCCTTGGGACAACGCTTCAACTCAACGCAGAGCAGTTTGCATCGGCTGCCGGGATCAAGCTGGTCCACGTTCCCTACAAGGGGCCTGTCGCAGCCATGCAGGATCTGGCCGCCGGAAACGTTGACATTGCATTCAACTCGTATGCTGGCGTACCCGCCATGGTTAGCAT
>JAEYPG010000104.1 GCA_023410975.1 Pseudomonadota bacterium | reverse complement strand
GGCCATCACGGTCCCGAAGCCCAGCCCCACCACCCCCGAGGCCGTGGCCAGCAGGCGCGGCGACGGCGGCGCCAGCGCCAGCACGCCCAGCGCCATGGCGGCCAGGGCCAGCCCGTAAGGCGGCGTGCGCGTGGGCAGCGCGGTGCGCGCGGTGATGCGGCCGTTGAGTGTGGACCCCACCACCAGCCCCATGGTCAGCGGCAGCATCTGCAACCCGGCATCCGCGGCGCTGGCGCCGTGGCCCAGCTGGAGCTGGATCGGCAGCAGGAACACCAGCGCGAACATGCTCGCGGCGAACACCAGCACCGTGCCGCAGATCCATCCCACGCCCGGCAGCCGCAACAGGTCCAGCGGCAGGAAGGGCGCCGGATGGCGCCGCTGCTGGCGCAGCAGCAATGCGCCCGCGGCGAGGCAGCTCAGTACGAGCGCCACGCTGGTGGCCGACAGCCAGTGGAAGCGGTGCCCCGCCAGGCTGAACCACAGCAGCGCCGCCACGGCGGCGAGCACGAACAGCAGCACGCCCCAGGGGTCGGTGGGCGCACCGCGCAGCGCCAGGTGCGGGCTGGACGGCAAGCGCCACAAGCGCCAAGCCGCCAGCGCGCACAGCGGCACGTTGGCCAGGAACAGCCAGCGCCAGTCGGCGTGGTGCACCACCAGCCCACCGATCACCGGCCCGCCCACGCTGGACGCGCTGAAAACGATGGCGAAATAGGCCTGGTAGCGCGGACGCAAGCGCGGCGGCACCAGCTCGCCGATGAGCGCCTGCGACAGCACCATCAGCCCGCCGCCGCCCAACCCCTGCAGTAGCCGCGCCGCTACCAGCTGCCCCATGCCCCGCGCCAATCCACAGGCCAGCGAGCCCAGCGCGAACACCGCCAGCGCGGCCAGCAGCATGTTGCGGCGCCCGAAGCGGTCGCCCAGCCGGCCGTACACAGGCGCCATCACGGTGGCGGCGATGAGGTAGCCGATGGCGATCCAGGCGGAGTCGCCCAGGTCCTGGAAGTCCGCGGCGATGCGCGGCGTGGCCGTGGCCAGCAGCGTCTGGTCCACCGCGGCGAGGAACATGGGCAGCATCACGGCGCTGAACAGCGCCAGCACCGCCTGCCGCGACGGCGCCTCGGCGGGCGCAACGGGCGGGGAGGAATCCAGGGCGGAAGGCTGCGGCGGGTCCAGCGTGCGGGGCATGCGGGCGCGCTTGCAAGCCACATGCCGGGCCTGCGGGCGGGCGGTATTTCCCGTCACGCCACTGTCATTAAATGTCCACGACCCTTGACGTCGGGCTGCCCAAGCGCCGTGACCAGGCCAAATCAGCTGCCCGGCCATTTAGCACACAGTTTTCGGCAGCATGCACCTCGATTCGGAACGGCCCCGGAATTCTTGATGTGCATCAAGAGTGCCACCCGTGCCGCACTCCAGCATGGAACTGGATGCACGCCGACCGGTCGCACGCCACGCGAGGCCGGCTGCGGAAGCAACCGAATATTCCCGCCAGTGCATATGCCAAGTATTGCACTGCAACATGAAATTAACGGCATTTAGCGGGCATTTTGGCTCTTTGCTCTCCCGCGATGCATTCATAGTCCCGCCACCGACCCCTTCGATATTGATCGATGTCCAGACAGCGACGAACGATGCCCGAACAACAACAATCCCCCGGCGGCAATGCCGCCGTGATCCTGCCCAAGGTCCAGGCAGTGGCGCCGGTGTCCCTCCCGGCGGCCAAGGCCGCGCCCGCGGCGCAGCCGGCCGGCGCAAAACTCGGCAAGGGCCAGCTGGCCGCACAGCAGCTCGACGAGACGGCGCACGCGCTGCTGTCGCGGGCAGCGCTGGGCCTGTCGCCCATCAGCCTCGCGCTGGCCTGGGCCGACTGGGCGATGCACCTGGCGGTCTCGCCGGGCCGGCAGTCCATGCTTGCGCAGCAAGCGATGCAGCTGACGGCCGATCTGTTGCCGGCGCAACCCGGCGCGGCACAGCCGGCGGAGCGCGACGACCGCTTCCGCGACCCGGCCTGGCAGCAGTGGCCCTTCCAGCAGCTCAAGTCCGGCTACCAGGCCGCCTGTGCCTGGTGGGAACAGGCGGTGAAGGTCGATGGGGTGGCGAGCCACCACGCGCACCTGGTGAACTTCTTCACCCGCCAGGCGCTGGACGCGCTGTCCCCATCCAACTTCGCCCTGACCAACCCGCTGGTGCTGCAGGCCACGCGCGAAACCGGCGGCCGCAACCTGGCGCAGGGCACGCAGCTGCTTGCGCAGGACCTCGCGCAGCAGGCCGCCAAGGGCGCGAAGCCCGACGCGCCGCTGCAGCCGCTGCCCTACGGCGTGGGCACCGACGTGGCCGTCACGCCGGGCAAGGTGGTCTACCGCAACCACCTCATCGAGCTCATCCGCTACGAGCCCACCACCGCCACGGTGCATCCGGAGCCGGTGCTGATCGTGCCCTCGTGCATCATGAAGTACTACATCCTGGACCTCTCGCCCGGGAACTCCATGGTGCGCTACCTGGTGGGCCAGGGGCACACGGTCTACATCATTTCCTGGCGCAATCCCGACGCCGCCGACCGTGACCTGGGCATGCGCGACTACCTGCGCAGCGGCGTGATGGATGCCATGGCCGCAGTGGCGCACACCAGCGGCGCGCGCCGCGTGCATGCCGCGGGCTACTGCCTGGGCGGCACCTTCCTGGCGATCGTGGCGGCGGCGCTGGCCGGCCACGAGGCCACCGCGCCGGCCGAGGCGCACCCGCTGCGCCGCCATGGCGACATCGGCGATCTGCCCACGCTGGCCAGCATCACGCTGCTGACCACGCTCACCGACTTCACCGAACCGGGCGAGCTGGGCGTGTTCATCGACGACGACCAGTTGCGCACGCTGCGCGAGGAGATGGCGCGCACGGGCTTCCTCAGCGGACGCCAGATGGCCGGCACCTTCCAGTTCATCGGCTCGCGCGACCTGATCTGGGCGCGCAACGTGCGCCGCTACCTGATGGGCGAGGAGGACCGTCCCAACGACCTCATGAGCTGGAACGCCGACGCGACGCGGCTGCCCGAGCGCATGCACTCGGAGTACCTGCAGTCGCTCTACCTGGGCAACGCGCTGGCCACGGGCCGCTACCGCGTGGGCGACATGGCGGTGGCGCTGTCGGACATCCACGCACCGCTGTTCGTGGTGGGCACGGCACGCGACCACGTGGCGCCGTGGAAGTCGGTCTACAAGATCAACCTGCTCACCGACACCGACACCACCTTCGTGCTGGCCAGCGGCGGGCACAACGCCGGCGTCGTCTCCGAGCCTGGGCATGCGCGGCGCAGCTACCAGATGGCCCAGCGCGCGCGCGGCCAGGGCTACGTCACGCCCGAGGACTACGCCGCCACGGCGCCCATGCACGAAGGATCGTGGTGGGAAGCGTGGAGCGCCTGGCTGGCCGAGCATTCCGGACCGCGGGTGGCGAGCACGCCCATCCCCGCCGACATGGCGTTGGAAGACGCCCCTGGCCAATACGTGCACCAGCGCTATGCGGACTGAGGCCCACACCGCTCTGCTGGGCGAGCGCCCCGACACCCACCTCGTGCACCGCCTGGAGGCGGAGCTGCGCACACTGCAGGGGCGCATCCAGCAGCTCGCCCTCGCGCTGCGCGCGCCGCTGCAGACCGAAGCCGACGTGGAACGGATCCTGCAACGCCCGCCCACGCCGCCCGTGGCGGTGGAGCGGCGCAGCGAAGGCAGCGCACGCAACTACCGCGGCCCCGAGCGCCGCACGGCCCACCTATGGGACGAGCTGCGCGCGCTGCTGGTGCTGCGCTACCAGCTGTGCGCTCGCCTGGCCGTCGCGGTGGGCGCGCCCGCCGTGCGCGACCTGCTGGCCGCTGCCGATGCCCAGCTTCGGCGCGAAGGCTTCACCGGCACCTCGGCAGGCATGGCGCTGTAGCGCCGGGCCCGCCTTCATCCAGACCCGGGAACGCCGGCCGCGCCGCGCGGCGGGCGTTCCGCCATCGACCACACCGGTTCCTCCCAGGAACCTCCAACCCAAACTTTTCCGAGAACACCATGGACCAAGCCGTCAACACCGCCTCCCTGACCAACGACGTGACCAAGCGCTTGGCGCGCCTGGGGCTCGCGGGCAAGAAGGGCCTCATCGTGGGCGTCGCCAACGAGCACAGCATCGCCTGGGGCTGCGCCGAGCTGGCCAAGCTGCAAGGCGCCGAGGTGGTGGTTTCCTGCCTCAACGAAAAGGCCACGCGCTTCGTGTCGCCGCTGACCGAGCCCGCGGGCATTCCGCTCAAGCCCTGCAACGTCGAGAACCCCGGCGAGCTGCAGGCGCTGGTGGACTTCGCCATCGAGAAGCTGGGCCGGCTGGACTTCATCGTCCACTCCATCGCCTGGGCGCCGCTGGAGGACCTGCACGGCCGCGTCATCGACAGCTCCTCCACCGGCTTCGCGCGCGCGATGGAAGTCTCCTGCCACTCCCTGGCCGAGCTGGCCAAGCTGTGCGCGCCGCACATGACGCAGGGCGGCGCCATCGTGACCATGAGCTACCTGGGCGCCGACGAGGCCGTGCCGCACTACGGGCTGATGGGCCCGGTCAAGGCCGCGCTGGAGTCGCTGGTGCGCTACATGGCGGTGGAGCTGGGCCCGCAGGGCATCCGCGTGCACGCGGTCTCGCCCGGCCCGATCCACACCCGCGCCGCCTCGGGCATCGCCGGCTTCGACGAGCTGATGGCCAGCGCCGTGGCCAAGTCGCCGCTGGCCCGCGCCGTGACGCTGGACGAGATCGCGCAGCTCACGAGCTTCCTGTGCAGCGACGCGGCCTCCGGCATGACGGGCCAGACCATCTACGTGGACGGCGGCTGCCACGCGGTGGCTTGACCCGCTTCTCCTTCCGTTCGCCCCGGTCCCTTCGACCGGCTCAGCCCGAACGGGAACACAGAACAACGATCAAGAGGACATGAACCCATGAACGCCCTGCTCGAAACCGAATACATCGAGAACGTCACCTACGACGAGATCAGCGTCGGCCAGACCGCCAGCATCACGCGCACCATCACCGGCGAGGACATCCAGGCCTTCGCCGCCGTCTCCGGCGACACCAACCCCGCGCACCTCAACGCCGAGTACGCCGCCGACACCCTGTTCCACGGCGTCATCGCCCACGGCATGTGGGGCGGCTCGCTGATCTCCGCGCTGCTGGGCACGGTCTTCCCCGGCCCGGGCACCATCTACCTGGAGCAGGACCTGCACTTCACCAAGCCCGTGCGCATCGCCGACACGCTCACCGTCACGGTGAAGGTCGCGTCCAAGGACGATGCCAAGAAGCGCGTGGAGCTCGACTGCGAGGTCGTGAACCAGAAGGGCGCGTGCGTGCTCTACGGCAAGGCGCGCGTGCTCGCGCCCACCGCCAAGGTGAAGCTGCCGCGCGACAAGGCGCCCAAGATCCACCTCTTCGACGCCCAGGCGCGGCTGCGCGCGCTGCTGGCGCTGGGCGCGGACATGCCCGCGGCCAAGTGCGCGGTGGTGCACCCGTGCGACGCCGATTCGCTCTCCGGCGCCATGGACGCCGCGGCCCTGGACCTGATCGACCCGGTGCTCATCGGCCCCGAGCTGCGCATCCGCCACGTGGCGCAGGAGGCCGGCATCGAGCTGGGCGACGTGCGCATCATCGACACGCCCTACTCCGAGGCCGCGGCCGAGAAGGCCGCCGAGATGGCGGCCAAGGGCGAGGTGGAAATGCTGATGAAGGGCAGCCTGCACACCGACGAGCTCATCCACGCCGTGCTGGGGCAGAAGGCGCTGCGCACGGGCCGGCGCATGTCGCACGTGTTCCGCTTCGACGTGCCGCTGTACCGCAAGCCCATCCTCATCACCGATGCTGCGCTCAACATCCAGCCGACGCTGATGGAGAAGAAGGACATCATCCAGAACGCCATCGACTTCGCGCGCACCATGGGCGTGGACAAGCCCAAGGTTGCCATCCTGGCGGCCGTGGAGACGGTCAACCCGTCCATGCCCTCCACGCTGGACGCCGCGGCGCTGTGCAAGATGGCCGACCGCGGCCAGATCAACGGCGGCGTGCTCGACGGCCCGCTGGCCTTCGACAACGCGATCTCGGCCCAGGCCGCGTCGATCAAGCACATCGACTCGCCCGTGGCCGGCGACGTGGACATCCTGGCCGTGCCCGACCTGGAAGCCGGCAACATGCTCGCCAAGCAGCTGGAGTACCTGGCCGGCGCCAGCGGCTCCGGCGTGGTGCTGGGCGCGCGCGTGCCCATCGCGCTGACCAGCCGCGCCGACGGCCCGGACGCACGCGTGGCCTCCGCGCTGCTGGCCAAGCTGGTGGCCAACAACGCGCGGCGCGACCAGGCGCGCAAGAACTGGCACAAGGAGGGCTGACGCGATGGGCATCCTTTCCGTCAACGCCGGCTCCTCGACGCTGAAGTTCGCCGTCTACCCGCTGCACGACGGCGAGGTGCAGCCGGCCCTGATGAGCGGCAGCTTCGAGGGGCTGGAGCCCCAGGGCCAGCTGCGGTTGAGCTGGAGCGCGGGCACGCGGCGCCAGCAGCGGGAGCTGTCGGCCGGCGCCGACCCGTTCGCGCAGGCGCTGGTCAGCCTGAGCGAGCTGCTGGAGACCGAGAGCAGCGCCGGCTCGAAGCTGCGCATCGAGGCCGTGGCGCACCGCGTGGTGCACGGCGGCGCGCTCTACCGCGACAGCGTGCTGGTCGGTGAGAAGGTGCTCAAGGCGCTGGAGCCGCTGTGCCCGCTGGCGCCGCTGCACCAGCCGCACAACCTGGCCGGCATCCGCAACTTCATGCGCGTGCTGCCCGGGCTGCCGCAGGTGGCCTGCTTCGACACCGCCTTCCACGCCCACCTGCCCGAGGTCGAGTACAGCTTCGCGCTGCCCAAGGCGCTGCGCGAGCAGGGCGTGCGCCGCTACGGCTTCCACGGCCTGTCGTACCAGTTCATCCTGGGCGAGCTGCTGCGCCACGGCGCGCCGGCCCAGGGCCGGCTGTTGATGGCGCACCTGGGCAACGGCGCGAGCCTGTGCGCCGCGCGCGAGGGCCGCAGCATCGCCACCACCATGGGCTTTTCCGCAGTGGAAGGCCTGATGATGGGCACGCGCTGCGGCACGCTGGACCCGGGCGTGCTGCTGTACCTGATGGAGCAGGGCTGGACGCACGACCGCATCCAGAAGCTGCTCTACAAGGAGAGCGGCCTGCTGGGCGTCTCGGGGCTGACGGCCGACATGCGCCGGCTGCACGACAGCGACAGCGACGACGCGCGGCTGGCCATCGACATGTTCGCCTACCACGTGGTGCGCGAGTCCGGCGCGCTCACGGCCTGCCTGGGCGGGCTGGACGTGCTGGCCTTCAGCGGCGGCATCGGCGAGCACGACGTGCGGCTGCGCGCCGGCGTGGCCGACAAGCTGGCCTACCTGGGCGTGAAGCTGGACGCGCAGGCCAACGCCCGCGCCACGGGCGAGGAGGCGATGGCCGTCCACGCCGAGGACAGCGCGGTGCAGGTGTGGGTGGTGCCCACCGACGAAGGCCGCGTCGCCGCGCAGGACGCGGCACGGCTGCTGACGCTGCCGGCCAACGGCTGAGCCGGCGCCGGGCCCAGGGCCCGGCTTGCGCGGCTCTACTGCAAGGTTCTTGCAGCAGCTGAAGGCTGATACGGAGCCTACGAAGCTCTCGGACCGGAAACCACCGTTCGGGCTGAGCTTGTCGAAGCCCCTGTAGCGACAACCGGGCGCCTGCCCTTCGACAGGCTCAGGGCGAACGGGAACGAGTGCAGTCCGGAAATCAAGTCCG
>JAEYPG010000101.1 GCA_023410975.1 Pseudomonadota bacterium | reverse complement strand
CGCCGCGCCGATGCCCTGCGCCGCGCCCGTGACCACGAACACCCGTTCATCCAGGCCGAAGCCGATGTCTGCCATGTCCATTGCCTCCCGTGATGGATCGGAAAGGCCAGTCTAGGCGCTGCCGGCGAAAGGCTTGCGCGGGGGCCGGCAGCCCGCGCATGGGCACGAACGATGCCGGCCCGCACCTGCCGGCGGCGTGCCCGGCGCGGATCGATGTCCGCCCATGAGCGAGCTCCCGCCGCGCGCAAGATGCACGCCTTCCGGGTGCTGAGCAGGTACAGCCATGAAAGCCGAATCGGCAGCGATGAGCGAAGCGGCCTCGTTCGAGGTCGTGATCCAGGGCGCCTCGGCCGGCGGCTAAACGGCCCTTCTCACGCTGCTGAGGGAGCTGCCGCCGGACTTCGCCGTGCCGATGGTGCTGATGCAGCACTTGTCGCCGGCCTCCGCCTTCGTCGAGACCTACGGCCCCCGCACGCCATTCACGCTGGAGTGGGCTGGCGACCGCTCCGTGCTCGCCGCGGGCAAGGTGCTGGTGTGCCCGCCGCGCTGCTTCGTCGAGTTGCTGCCCGACGGCAGCCTGCAGCTGTTGCCCTGCGAAGGCGGCGCGCTGCAGAAGCCCATCGACCGGCTGCTGCAGTCGGTGGCGCGCAGCCATGCCCAGCGCGCCATCGGCGTGGTGCTCACCGGCATGGGCAGCGACGGCGCGGCCGGCGCGCGCGAGCTGCACCTGGCCGGCGGACAGGTGCTGGTGCAGAGCGAGGCCTCCGCCCAGTACCCCGACATGCCCCGCGCCGCCATCGGTCAGGCGGCTGGTGATTGGCGACGTGCGCAGCGATGCGCGCTTCGAGCCTTCGCAGCGGGCGGCGCATGAGGCGCTGCACATCATTGGCGCGGCGTCGAAACCTCGCCGGAGGCTTGCGCCTGCGCCGCGGCTGTGGCGACAGGCCAACCCGTCATCACCTCCGACGTGCTGAAAGAGCCGCGCTGGCAGGCCTGGACCTCGCTGGCGCTCGAATACGACTACCGGGGCTGCTGGTCGTTCCCGGTGGAAGCTTCGTCAGGAACGCTGGTCGGCTCGCTGGCGATGTACTGGAAGGAGCCGCGGGAGCCGTGCGCGTGGGAGCTGGAACTGGCCGCGACGTTGACGCAGAGTGCCGCGATCATCATTTCGCGGCAGGCGGTATGAAGGCCATGCTTGTGCTTGCTTGATCGTGCACGTGGCTGCATGTCGAATGGCATTCAACGCGAATTCATTTTCGCGACCCGAGCGTCTCAATATTGCACAAGTATGGTGACGCGCCGGTTGGCGGCCAACGAATCGGGATCGGTTCCCAAGGCGGCGGGAACGTTGTCGGCACGTCCCATCGCAATGAGCCGCGAAGGCTCTATGCCTCGTTCAACGAAATACCGCACGACGGAGCCCGCACGTGCGGAAGACAATTCCCAGTTTGACTCGAACCGGCTGTTTGAAATGGGTAAACTGTCGGTATGCCCTTCGACCAGGATGTTGCTGGGGGAAGACCGGCTCAGGGCCGTGAATATGTTCTTCAGGACAGGAACCGCTTGAGGCAGAAGGCGTGAATCTCCAGAGGCAAACAGCACGCGGGCGTTGATCTCGATTTCGAGGCCTTTTGCATTTTCAGCCAGCTTGATCTCGCCATGATCCCGCAGCGCGCGCAATTGCGCCATCAAATCCACCGACTTCTCGTTCGGTGATGGATTGGGGCCCGTGTTTTGGGATTTCGGCGCTGCCTGGTTCTGCTCCTGGCCGCGCATCTCGCCCAAGACCGCCCCTTTTGTCTTCACCAATTGAAGCGCGTACAGCATCATGAACAAGACCATCACCAAGGTGATGAAATCTGCGTAGGACACCAGCCAGCGCTCTGAATTGGATTCTTCCAAGTCCTTTTCGCGCGAGGCTTTGGGTTGCCGGCGGCCGGAAAAAGGACTGTAGGGCGATGTCGCGGACTCGGGGGGCAGGGCCGCCTGCACGGACGCTTTCTTTTCCTGAGTCGCCTGGGTCAGATGCCGTGGCGATGCTTGGTTGCTATCCGACATGGTATTTCACGAGTGAAGCCAAAGAGCTGTAAGAAATTTCCGTGCGTCAATTTCCGGGACGCTTGCTCAGGCCAAAACTTCGTCGGCTTTTTGCCGGATATCCCCTATGAGGCGGGCTTCGATGGTTTTCGGCGATTCTTTGCGAGATATGGCCATGATGCCGTCAAGATACATCTTGCGATACAAGATCTCGCTGTCGATCTGCGCCTTGATCTTCCCGTAGACTGGCAGGTAAACGAGGTTGGCAAAACCGACGCCGTACAGGGTCGCGACAAAGGCTACAGCGATGCCCTTGCCCAGTTCCGTGGGCTCGGCGATATGGCTGGTGACTTGAATGAGGCCGAGCACCGCGCCGACGATGCCAAAGGTCGGCGAGTACCCGCCGGCTTGCGACCAGATTTTTGCGGCGGACATCTGGTTGCGTTCATAGGCTTCGAGCTCTCTGCTCAGGGCGTCGTCGATCACCACACTGGGGACACCGTTGGCGAGCAGTTGTATGCCCCGGGCCGCAAACCCATTGACACCCTTGGTGTTGATGGACTCCAGGCCGATCAAGCCTTCCATTTTGGCCTTGCGGCCCCACTCAAGCAGCTGAGTCAGATCTTTTCGATCTACCGGTTTGGGCGTGGAAAACGCCCAGCGGAGCTGCTTCATGCCATCGATGAAGCGAGTCCAGGTATTTTGGATCATTACCGCCCCGAGGGTGCCTCCCACCACGATCAGGAAAGCCTCCAGTTGGAATAGAACGGACAGTTGGCCGCCTTCCAAGGAAAAACCTAATGCGATTGCAGCCACGGCAACGATGGCCCCGGCGAAAGTCAAGAAATCCATTGGCTTATGGTCCCACTGTTCGATTTGGTTTTGTTGCCAGCGGCTGAATAAGTGGCCTCAGAGCGACGTGGCCGCACCGTCGCCTACACCAAACCCGGCTGGGCGGCGCAAGGCCTTCACCGTTTCCAGCAGAGACTGTTCGATGTGTTCAGCCTCTTCCGCATCGGAGCTTGCGCCTTCCTGCAGCAGCGTTTCGATCTCCTTGCGCTTCGCCTTGGCCATGCAGGAGAGCAGCCTTTCGAGCAGGGCCCGATCGGCAATGTGGTGAAACAATTTGGCCAAGTCGAATTCGTCGAAGCTGCTCAATGCCTCGAAAAGAACACGCTTGTCAACCGTGATCAAGTCGTCAACCGAATGAAGTTCGCCGTTGGTCTGCCGCTTCGAAAAGTAGTTCTTTCCTTTTTCGGCAATGAAGCGCAGGACCTCGGAGCGGCGAAAGATGAATATCTCGTCAGCGATTTCCCCATGGGCCAGCTTTCTGAGCAACAGATTGCGGTCTACGCCGGTGAGTGCTTCGAGATCCATGATCTCTATCATCTCCTGCTCGGTGTGGAGCTTGTCTTCCAGGTTGTGCTTGGCCAACTCCTCTGCCCTTTGAACAATATTGCTCATGTTGAAGGACAAGGTTTGCACCCCGTTCAATACCTCGTTCACGGTCGTGTCGCGGGAAGCACCGCTCAACACGACAAGGTTGAGCATGGCCATGCGCTTGAGAGTCACGCCGGCACGGTACCGAGTATGGCCGGTAATATCCCGGCACTTCTTCACCACATCGGTGATTTGAAGTGTGGTCGTAACTTCCCGCTCTCCGAGCGACTGCCTGGTTCGGGCGTCAGGCACGCCCATCAACGCCAGAATATGGGCATAGCTGAGAAAGTCCGGGCGTACCTGCATGTTTTCATGGGTCGCCAGCAGTTCGTCTTTTTTCGTGCCGGACAGGATCAGAGACCTCAGCATATGCTTCAAGATCGCTGGAGCACTGTCTATGACGCTTTGGAAGGAAGACGGTTCGACGATCTGCAGTTCGCAATAGCTCAGTGCCTTGGCAGTGCAGTGGCGAGGACCGGATGAAACCAAGGAGGTTTCGCCGAAGAACTGGCCTTTGCCCAAGGTTGAAAGGACAATTCTTGCGTCGCCACGGCTGACCGATATTTCTACCGTTCCCTCCTTGATCACGTACATGGCAGGGACGCCGACATAGCCCTCTGAAAATATGACTTCTCCAGGCGATACAGTTTTCGCGCGCGCTGAGACTTGTCTCACCGTAGAAACTCCCATAAAACTTCAGGAAACCAGTGGATGAAATGGCACTGCCCGGGATGGAGAGCAGGCCGGCATCATCGTTCTAACCATGGCGGCACGACACGAATGTCGGCACATCTTGTGACAAGTTGAGACGTATCAGTGGAGGGCCATGGTGTCCAAGGTACTGCCGGATCGATTTCGGCATTAATTCACGAAGCGCATTATTCCGTGCGGTATGGATTGACGCTCAACCCGCCACCTTCGCTTCTTTGTCCAGCCAAACCTCGATTCCCTGCGCATTGAGCTCCAGATCCATTTCCAGCAAATCGTGGATTTGGGCGTCCGGCAGCGCACACTCATGCTCCCGCAAGCTGCGGAGATAGAGCCCGAACAAACCTGCCTTCAGCGCCTCGCGCCGTCCAGCCCCCGCCGGCACCTGCCGCGCCAGCGCCACCATCCCGTCCAGCAGTTCCTGGAAGAGTGATTGCAGCCGCGGCACGTCCCGCACGGCGGCGAAGTGGGTGAGGTAAAGCTTTTCGGGCTTCAGTGCCGCGATGCGGTTCACCGAGTCGCGCAGCGGCCCTGGCTCGAACTGCACCGGCGTCGAGGTGGGAAAGACCCAGGCCTTGCCGGCCACGTCGAACTCCCGGTAGCTCAGCCCGAAGGTGTCGCCGGTGAACACGCCCCGGCTGGCCTCGTCCCACAGGCAGTGGTGGTGGCGGGCGTGGCCCGGCGTGTCCAGTACGCGCAGCGTGCGGCCGGAAAGCGTCAGCACCATGCCTTCCTCGGTGGTCTTCACGCGCGCGGCGTCCACGGGCACCAGGCGGCCATAGGAGCGGTCCATCTCCTGCTGCCCATACACGGCCAGCGCGCCCTGGTACAGCACGCGCGGGTCGATCAGGTGGCGCGCGCCGCGCGGGTGCGCCCACAGCGTGGCCGCGGGCAGCGCCTGCATCAGCAGCCCCACGCCGCCGGCATGGTCCAGGTGCACGTGTGTCGGGATCACCATCTCCACCGCCTCGCGCTCCAGCCCCAGCGCGTCCAGCGCGCCCAGCAGCCGCGGCACCGCGAAATTGGTGCCGGTGTCGATGAAGGCGGCGCGGCCGTCCTGCACCAGCAGCCAGGCGGCATCGAAACCCTCGCGCTGGAATCCGGTGTCGATGGCGTACACGCCGGCGCCGACGGGCTGGATGAAGGAGGGAAGGGCCATGGGGTACGTCTCTAGGAAATGTCCGTGTGATTGAAGGTGCGGCAGCTCAAGGCAGGAACTGCTCGTTGCCCACCAGCGCGATGCGCGTGGCGCGCTGGCGCTGCGCCGCGGCCAGCACGCCGGCCACCACCGCGTAGGGCACGGCACGGTCGGCGCGCAGGTGCAGCTCGGGCTGCGGCGTCTGCGCCGCCGCGGCGCCCAGCCGCGCCTCCAGCGCCGCGTGGTCCAGCACTTCGCCGTTCCAGCTCACGCTGCCGGCGGCGTCCACGTCGATGCGCACGATGGTCGGCGGCGTGGGCGGCGCCGAAGGGGCGGCCACGGGCAGCTCCATCTTCACCGCGTGGGTCTGGATCGGGATCGTGACGATGAACATGATCAGCAGGACCAGCATCACGTCGATCAGCGGCGTGGTGTTGATCTCGGCCATCAGGCCGTCGCCGTCACCGTCGTCGCGAAACTGCATCGCCATCGGCGTCTCCTTCTGGGGCCGGTTTCAGCGCCCGCCCGTGGGCGTGGGCTCGGTGATGAAGCCGACCTTGCGGATGCCCCCCTTCTGGCACACCGCCACCAGCCGGCCCACGGCCTCGTAGCGCGCGGCCATGTCGCCGCGGATGTGCACCTCGGGCTGCGGGTCCTGCGCCGCCACGGCGCGCAGCCGCGCCTGCAGCGCGTTGACGTCCAGCGGCTCCAGGCCCCAGTACAGGGCGCCGTCGCGGTCCACCGCCAGCACGATGTTCTCGGGCTTGGTCTGCGTGGGCTGGTTGCGCTCCTTGGGCAGCTCCAGCTTGATGCTGGCCGTCACCACCGGCACCGTGATCAGAAAGATGATCAGCAGCACCAGCATCACGTCCACCAGTGGCGTGGTGTTGATGCTGGCGATCACCGCGTCCTCGTCGCCGCCGTCCTGCGGCGCCACGCCCATGGCCATGGCCGCGCTCCGGGGCGGTCAGCGCTTGCCGGCCAGCAGCACGCTGTGCAGGTCGCTGCCGAAGCCGCGCACCCGCTCCATGGCCGCCTTGTTGCGCCGGATCAGCCAGTTGTAGCCCATGACCGCCGGCACGGCGACCGCGAGGCCGATGGCGGTCATGATCAGCGCCTCGCCCACCGGGCCGGCCACCTTGTCGATGCTGGCCTGGCCGCTGATGCCGATGGCCGTGAGCGCGTTGTAGATGCCCCAGACCGTGCCGAACAGGCCCACGAAGGGCGCGGTGGAACCCACCGTGGCCA
Source organism: Pseudomonadota bacterium (assembly GCA_023410975.1). Classification (GTDB taxonomy): domain Bacteria; phylum Pseudomonadota; class Gammaproteobacteria; order Burkholderiales; family Burkholderiaceae_C; genus Azohydromonas. The sequence goes on along the minus strand of JAEYPG010000101.1, from coordinate 921 downwards.
GGAAGGCCAGGCCGTCCTGCAGCCGGCTGGCGACGTTGTCGATGGCGCGCTGGATCGACATGGAGATCCAGGTATGGCGGTCGATCTGCTCGGTGAGCTTGCCCTCGTGGTGCTCGCTGGCCTTGAGCCCCGCCTCGGCGATGAAGCGGAAGGCGCTGCCGTCCTGCAGCGTCTGCGTGCCGGCCTGCACGCTGTCGGCGTTCCAGAAGCTGCGCCCCGCGGCCTCGGCGCTCTTCATCAGCCGGTGCTGCTCGGCGAGCTTGGTGAAGATGACGTACCAGCTGCCCATGGACATCATCAGCAGCAGCACCAGCGTGCCGCGCGCCACCACGTCGCCCTGGCGCCACATCGCCTGCAGCCCGTAAGGGTTCTCCACCACTTCCTGCTGCACGGCGCCCGGCGCGGGCGCGGCGGTGGCCGCCGGGGCCGACGCGGTTTGCGCACCGGCGTGCAGGCAGACGGCCAGCAGTCCCGCGCTCAGCAGCCGGGGCCAGAAGGATCGGTTCTTGGAAGGCATGTTCGGGAGACGGGTGCGAAGGGGAGAGGTGGGAATCGGGTGGCGGCGCGTCGGCTCAGCAGTCAGTCCAGCAGCTTCCACACGTATTCGACGCGCGACCAGGAGCGCTCGGGCTGGCCGTTGACGGTGCCGGGCTTGAAGCGGCACTGCGACAAGGCCTCCACCGCCAGCCGGTCGAGCATCTTGTGCTCGCGCGTGGCGCCGGAGGAGCGGTCGATGCGGCTCTCCAGCACGTGGCCGTCGGTGTCGATGAGGAAGCTGATCAGGGTCGAGCCCTGTGCCTCGGCACGGCGCGCCGCGGCGTTGTATTCGGGCTTGGCGCAGCCGGAGAAGTTGATGACCGGCGCCGTGCGCTGCACCGGCGCCGGTGGCGCGGGCGGGGCTTCGGCCGGCGGCGCGGGGGG
>JAEYPG010000080.1 GCA_023410975.1 Pseudomonadota bacterium | reverse complement strand
AGCCGCGCCGCGGCGCGCGCCATGCCGCCCTCCTGCGCCACGACCCAGAAGTAGTGCAGGTGGCGGTAGCTGAAGTCCGGCCCCATGGGTTCCTCAGTTTTGAGCGAAGGGTGGCTCTGTGATTCGCTGCTTTTTTGGAAGTTTCACGCGGCCTACCTTGGGGACGTGTCCGCCGGCCGCGTCGGTGCGCCGGGCGGCGGGCCGGGTCTGCGCACCGCCTTCTCAACTTCCGCTTTCAGGCGTTCTCATGGAATTCCTTCACCTTCCCGTGCTCACGCAGCCGCTGTGGCTGTGGCTGAGCTTCCTGGGCATCGTGGCGCTGCTGCTGGCGCTGGACCTGGGCGTGCTGCACCGCGACGAGCGCGAGATCGGCGTGCGCGAGAGCCTGTGGCTGTCGGCCGGCTACATCGGCGTGGCGCTGCTGTTCGGCGCCTGGGTCTGGCACCAGCTCGGCGCCCAGCCGGGCCTGGAGTACTTCACCGGCTACCTGATCGAGAAGTCGCTGTCGATGGACAACGTCTTCGTGATCGCGCTGATCTTCGGCTTCTTCGCCGTGCCGCGGGCGTATCAGCACCGCGTGCTGTTCTGGGGAATCCTGGGCGTGATCGTGCTGCGGGCGCTGCTGATCGGGTTGGGCGCGGCGCTGGTGTCGCAGTACAGCTGGGTGCTCTACGTCTTCGGTGCCTTCCTGGTGCTCACCGGCATCAAGATGCTGTGGATGGGCGACCACCCGATGGACCTGGCGCGCAACCCGCTGCTGAAGTTCCTGCGCCGGCACATGCGCGTGACGGACGAGCTGCACGGCCGTGATTTCTTCGTGCGCCAGCCGCATCCGGCGAGCGGCAAAGCCGTGCTGTGGGCCACGCCGCTGTTCCTGGCGCTGTGCATGGTGGAGCTGGCCGACCTGGTGTTCGCGGTGGACTCGGTGCCGGCGATCTTCGCCATCACCACCGACCCCTTCATCGTCTACACCAGCAACATCTTCGCGATCCTGGGCCTGCGCGCGCTGTACTTCGCGCTGGCGGCGATGATCCACCGCTTCGCCTACCTGAAGTACGCGCTGGCGCTGGTGCTGGTGTTCATCGGCGGCAAGGTCTTCCTGGTCAACCTCGTCGGCAAGACGCCGCCGGTGATCAGCCTGTCGGTCACGGCCGCGCTGATCGCGGGCGGCGTGCTGGTGTCGCTGTGGAAGACGCGCGGGCAGGCGCCGCAGGAGAGTGCGCCCCAGGAGCAGCTGCCGCAAGGGCAGGGGCGCGAAGGCGTGCCGCGGCCGGCGCGCCAGTCCTGAGCCCCGCCGGCGGCGCGGCGCTCTCGCTCAGGGTGCTGCGCCGGGGCGGGAGGTCAGCGCTTGGCGGCGTGGCGGGCGATGTCTTCCTGGATATGGCGCAGGAAGTAGCGCAGGTAGAAGCCGCCCAGGCCCAGGGTGACGGCGATCACGGCGATGCTCATCAGGCCGTAATCGGTGGTCAGCAGATCTTTCAGCGCATGCATGGTGTCCTCCTTGTCTTGGATGTGCTTATCTGACTACCGCATGCGAAAACTCCTTTTGCGCAGGCTCAAAACGGGCTGCAGCTCGAATTTGAGCCATCGCAACTTCCGGTGCGCGTGCACCCGCCGCGGCACTGCCTACACTGCGGTCCCCCCATGAACCCGGAGGAGCAACCCATGAAATTCGAAACCCTGGCCGTGCACGGCGGCTACAGCCCCGATCCCACCACCAAGGCCGTGGCGGTACCCATCTACCAGACCACCGCCTACGCCTTCGACGACACGCAGCATGGCGCCGACCTGTTCGACCTGAAGGTGGCCGGCAACATCTACACGCGCATCATGAATCCGACCACCGCGGTGCTGGAGCAGCGCATCGCGGCGCTGGAAGGCGGCATCGGCGCGCTGGCGGTAGCCTCGGGCATGGCGGCCATCACCTACGCCATCCAGACCATCGCCGAGGCTGGCGACAACATCGTTTCCTCCTCCACGCTCTACGGCGGCACCTACAACCTGTTCGCCCACACGCTGCCGCTGTCGGGCATCACGACGCGCTTCGCCGATGCGCGCGACCCCGCTTCCTTCGAGCCGCTGATCGACGAGCGCACCAAGGCCATCTTCTGCGAGTCCATCGGCAACCCCTTGGGCAACGTCACCGACTTCCACGCGCTGGCCGAGATCGCGCACCGCCACGGGGTGCCGCTGATCGTGGACAACACCGTGCCCACGCCCTTCCTGTGCCGGCCCTTCGAGCACGGCGCCGACATCGTCGTGCACTCGCTGACCAAGTACCTCGGCGGCCACGGCAACTCCATCGGCGGCGTGATCGTGGACTCGGGCAAGTTTCCCTGGGCGCAGCACGCGCAGCGCTTCAAGCGCCTCAACGAGCCCGACGTCAGCTACCACGGCGTGGTCTACACGCAGGCGCTGGGCGAGGCGGCCTACATCGGCCGCGCGCGCGTGGTGCCGCTGCGCAACACCGGCGCGGCCATCAGCCCCTTCAATGCCTTCCTGATCCTGCAGGGCATCGAGACCGTGGCGCTGCGCATGGAGCGCATCTGCGACAACACCCTGGCGCTGGCGCAACACCTGCGCGCGCACCCGAAGGTCAAGTGGGTGAACTACGCGGGCCTGTCCGACCATGCTGACCACGAGCTGGTGCAGCGCTACATGAGCGGGCGCGCCTCGGGCATCCTGACCTTCGGCGTGGAAGGCGGGCTGGAGGGCGGCGCGCGCTTCCAGGACGCGCTGAAGCTGGTCACACGCCTGGTGAACATCGGCGACGCCAAGTCGCTGGCCTGCCATCCGGCCTCCACCACGCACCGCCAGCTCTCGCCCGAGGAACTGGCCAAGGCCGGGGTGACGGTGGACACGGTGCGGCTGTCCATCGGCATCGAGCACATCGACGACCTCAAGGCCGACATCGACCAGGCGCTGGCCGCGGTGTAAGCCTCCGCCGCCGGAGGGCCGCCGCGCTCCGGCCCAATCTGCAAGCCTGTATTGCAGATAGTAAGAAACGCTTCCAGCGCCGCCAAATTGCCGGCTGGGCACCTGCAGTGCCCAAGCCGGCTCAAGGAGGTGCAACATGAAGCAAGGGAACCTGTTTCCGCTTGGGCTCATCGTCGCTGCGGTTGCCGCGCTGGGCGGGGTCCGGGCGGTGCAGGCCGCGGCGCCCACGCCGGCGGAAGTGCCGCGCTACCGGGTGCAAAACCTGGGCACGCTGGCGCCGCTAGGCAACAGCACGGCGGCGGCGATCAACGACTCGGGCTTGGTAACGGGCACGATGTCCAACGGCGTCGACCGCACGCGCGAGGTGTTCCTGGGCACGAGCCAAGACGACCTGCGGCTGCTGGGCACGCTGGGCGGGCCGCTGAGCGTCGCGCAGGGGCTCAACAACCGGGGCGATGTGGCGGGCTGGTCGCTCAACGCCGACAACGTGCAGCGCCCGGCGCTCTACAGTGGCGGTGTTTGGCGGGACTTGGCCGCGCCCCTCGGCAGCTCCGCGCGCGGCGTGGCCAACGCCGTCAATGCTTCGGGCCAGGTCACGGGGCAGATCGGCGGCCAAGCCTTCATCTACAGCGGCGGCCTCAGCCGCGAGTTGCGCGTAGGCAACGCCAGCGAAGGGCTCGGCATCAACGATCGCGGCGTGGTGGTGGGGGGTGCCGTGATGCCGGGCGACGTGGTGCGCCGGCCCTTCATGTACGAGAACGGCGTGACCACGCTGCTGCCCTCGCTGGGCGGTACCTTCGGCCAAGCGCATGCCGTCAACAATGCCGGCCAGGTGGTGGGCTACAGCTATACCGCGCAGGGCGAGCTGCTGCCATTTCTCTACAGCGGCGGCACGATGACCGCGCTGGCCGGCGAAGGCTTCGGCGAGGCCTTCGACATCAACGAGCGGGGCTGGGTGGTGGGCTCCTACAACCTTGACGCCTTCCTGTGGCGCGACGGTGTTCGCCACGATCTCAATACGCTCATCGCGCCGGACCAGGCCGGGCGCTGGTCGCTGCTGTCGGCACAGGGCATCAACGAGGGCGGGCAGATCGTGGGCTATGGGCTGTTCCACGGCTACCTGCGCGGCTTCGTCGCCACGCCGGTGCCCGAGCCGGGCAGCTGGGCCCTGATGTTCGCGGGCCTGGGGGTGGTGGCCGCGGCGGCAAGGCGCCGCGGCCGCAAGGCTCAGCGCGTGGCCCGCTGCTGAACGTCGGCGCGTACCTGCACGCTTTGCAGCACGTCGCTGCTGGCGGGCACGGGCACGGGCGCCGGCGCCGCTTCGGCCTTGGGCGCCGGGCATGAGCCCTTTTCCAGCAGCGGCACCAGCGCCGGCACAAGGGACTTCATCAGTTGCGAGGGCAACGCGCTGGTGAACTTGTAGTTGGCGGCGTAAGGCTCCTGCACGTAGGCCATCATGGTGCCGAAGTAGCGGTCGCCGATGACGAACATGAAGGTGGCCGAGCGGCTGATCACGCGCGAGGACAGCAGTTGCCCGTGGCGGCCGAAGCTGTCCTTGCGGTGGTCGCCGGTGCCGGTCTTGCCGCCGATGGGGACGATGGTGCCATCGTGCAGCTTGAGCACGTCCTTCAGGCGCCTCGCGGTGCCGTTGGCCACCACGTCGAAGGCGGCGCGCCGTGCCGTGGCGGCGACTTCCGGCGGCAGTACGCGCTCGGGCGGGTTGCCGCGCAGCGCCATGCGCGTTTCGTAGGGCGTGTTCTCGGCGAAGTGCAGCTCATCGATGCGCGCGGCGCTCTGGCGCACGCCGTCGTTGGCCAGGATGCCCATGAACTCTGCCAGCGCCGCGGGCCGGTCGCCCGAAGCGCCCAGCGCCGAGGCGTAGGACGGCGTGAGCGATTCAAAGGGGTAGCCCAGGCGCTTCCAGCGGCGGTGGATCTCGATGAAGGCCTCGATCTCCAGCAGGTTGCGGATGCGCACGTCCTGCGCGCCCTTGTACTTGGTCTTGAACAGCCAGGCGTAGACCTCCTGGCGCTCCTTGGCGCTGGCCTGCACGGCGTCGGTGAAGGTGCCGCCGGGATGATTGCGCAACCATCCCACCAGCCACAGCTCCAGAGGGTGCACGCTGGCCACGTAGCCTCGGTCGGCCAGCGACATGCGCTGAGGGTCGTAGGTGTCGTAGAGCTTGCGCAGCTCCTTGTCGGAGTAGTCGGGCATTTCTTCTTGCAGCTGCTGCAGCAGGAAGTCGCTCAAGCCCTGCATGCCGGCCTGGGGCTCGATGGTGCGGAAGACTGCGGTGAGCTTGGGCGCCGTCTCGCGCACGCCCTGCAGCAGCGTCTCGCGCACCTGCGTCCAGTCCTTGCCCTGGTACTTGCGCCAGAAGCGCAGCAGATACGCCTGGCCTTCCTTGTCCGCGAAGCGCATGAGGTACTCGCGCCGCTGCGGATTGTCCGGGTCCTTGAACAGCGTCGGGTCCGCGCTGGGCAGGTTGTACATGACGTGCCACACCACGTCGCGCATGAGTCGGATGAAGGGCAGGTTCACCGAGTGCCGCAGCGCCTCGGCCACGGGCATGATCTTGCCGTTGTCCTCGGGCTCGAAGTTGGAGAAGAAGTGCAGCCCGCCGCCGGTGAAGAAGCCTTCGCCCGGGCCGGCGGAATACTTGCGCTGCATGGCCGCATCGAGCATGGGCTGCAGGCTGCGGTCGCTCGCGTGCATGAGGTAGTCGCGCGCCCAGCGGCCGATGTGGTCACGTTCATGCAGCTCCAGCGCAGCCAGCGCGATGCCGTCGAGCCTGCTCCAGCGCTCGTGCAGTTCGGCCACGAGCTCCAGGTAAGTCACCAGCGTGCGCAGCTTGGAGGTGGAGCCCAGGTCCAGCCGCGCGCCTTCGTTGATGTCGAAGGGCTGGTCCCAGTTGTCGGTCTGCACGCGCAGCCGGTTCACGCCCTCGCCGCGCTCGAAGAGCGTGAAGCTGAACACCAGCTTGCTCGGGTCGTCGCCCGGGCTCAGCAGCCTGAAGCCGTACAGCCCCGCGGCTTGCGCACCTTCGGGCGTGCGCAGGCCGCGCAGCAGCTCGGTGGCCGTGCGCTGCACCGGCGTGTCCAGCGTGGCGCGGGCGCGCAGATCGATGCGGTCGAGGTCGTAGGCACGGGGCACGTCCAGCATCGCCGACAGCCGCGTGCGCACGGCCGTGGCGGCCTTGCGGTCCACGAAGCTTTGCTGGGGCGCCCTGGGCGTGGCCTGAGACTGCAGCGTGAGAGGCAGCGGCAGCGCTGCGTCGCGCAGCGCAGGGCTGATGAGCCCGGCATCGCCCAGCAGGCGCAGGTAGCTGTTGGTCAATTCCTCCAGGCCCGAGTCGGCCTCGATGAGGTAGTGCGACGGACGGCGCTGCGAGATCATCAGCGACAGCGCCTGCTTGAAGGCCAGGGCCTGCTGTTCCAGCAGCTCGGGGCGCGGGTCTTCGCCGGCGTCGGTGAGCAGGCGGTTGACCTCGTCGAAATCCCGCCCATACCAGATCCACAACCCGTCGCCCAGGCCGTTGACCTCGCCGAAGCCGGGCCGCGCCGCCAGCGGCACGGTGTTGATGTAGTCGGCCACGATCTGCTTGCGCCGCGCCAGCGTATCGGGGCCGTCGATGTAGGCGCGCAGCGAGGCCGAGGCCATCTGGCGCAGCTTGTCCTTCACGCCGTCGGTGCGGCCTTCGGGGGAATGGCGGTACTTCTCGATCTGCGTGGCCAGCGTGCTGCCGCCGGGCGAGCGGCCCGAATCGCCCACCAGGCGCAGCCCCAAGCTCAGCGCCGCCTTGCCCAGCCGGTCCCACTCCACGGCCGGATTGCGCTGCGGGGCCTCGGCATCGAGCAACTCGCGGTTCTCGATGAACAACAGTGCCTGCACCAGCAGTGGCGGCACCGCGTCGAAGCCGTCGTACACCCGCTGCGGGTAGCGCGTGGCGAACATGGGCTGTGCGCGGCAGTCCATCAGCTCCAGCCCACCCTGGTTCTTCTCGTGATAGGCAGGAAACAGCCCGTGGTCGGCCAGCTCCACCATGCGCGGCGACATGCGCGCCTGGGACTGCACTGCATAACCCTGCCGCTGCAGCCGGTCGATGAACAGGGGCAACTGCGTGTAGCCCAGGCGCAGGTCGTAAGGGCCGTCACCGGGATAGCGCACCTGGTCGGTGGCGCCGGGCTGCAGCTCGAAGCCCAGCTCGCTGCTGATCTGGCTGAGTTGTCGCGCTTGCCATCGGGAGCTGCGGACTTCCTCGACAACCGCGTACGCGGCCGCCGCAACGGCCGCGATCCCCACGCCCGGCACCACGAGGCGGCCGAGCTTTCGCCAGGAGAGGAAGGGCTTCAAGGCAGCTCAACTTCAATGAGGTTGGGACTCACGATACTGCGAACCGTAACCAATTCCACGCTCATTCGGGTTGTCCCGTCTTCTGTGTGGGAACGTACCAACGAGGGTTTGTCTGAGGCCGTTGCGCAGTCGCGGGAATAAGTTTTGCCTAAAGGGGAACTTTGCGAGTTGGCCGCTTGGGCACTGGGTTTTTCGACCGTCCAGGGCTGCTGCCGGCCATGCGAACAGGGGACCCGGCGTGCGATGCTGCAGCCATGAACCCCCTCGTCATCGCCCATCGCGGGGCCAGCGGTTGCCGGCCCGAGCACACCCTGGAGAGCTATGCGCTGGCCATAGCGCAGGGCGCCGATTTCATAGAGCCCGATCTGGTCAGCACCCGCGACGGCGTGCTGGTGGCGCGGCACGAGAACGCCCTGGCGCTGCTCAATGCCGACGGCTCGCTGCGCGAGGCCACCACCGACGTGGCCGAACGTGCCGAGTTCGCTGCGCGCTGCTGCAAGAAATCCATCGACGGCCATGCGCGCATCGGCTGGTTCACCGAGGACTTCACCCTGGCCGAGCTGCGCACGCTGCGCGCGCGCGAACGCCTGCCCGCGCTGCGCGGTACCACCTTCGACGACCGTTTCACCGTGCCGACCTTCGACGAGATCCTGGCGCTGCTCGACGAGGCCAACGCGCGGCGCGACGGGCGGCCGGTGGGCGTCTATCCGGAGACCAAGCACCCGAGCCACTTCCGCAAGCTCGGCCTGCCGCTGGAGCCGCCGCTGCTGCAGGCGCTGCACCGCCACGGCTGGCGGGGGCCACGGCCACCGGTCTTCATCCAATCCTTCGAGGTGGGCAACCTGCGCCTGCTGCGCGAGCTCACGGAGCTGCCGCTGGTGCAGCTCATCGAGGATGAGGGCCAGCCCTGGGATTGGAGCGCCGCCGCCGACTCCCGCCGCTACGCCGACCTGCTCACGCCCGCCGGCCTGAAGATGCTGGCCGGCCACGTCCAGGCGCTGGGCGTGCACGCCGACCTGGTGATCCCGCGCCGCCCGGACGGCCGGCTCGGCGCGCCCACGCCGCTGGTGGCGCAGGCGCATGAAGCGGGGCTGGCGGTGCACGCCTGGACCTTCAGGGCCGAGAACCGCTTCCTGCCGGCCGACTTCCGCCGCGGCACGGACCCCGCCGCGCAGGGCGACCTCGCCGGCTGCCTGCAGGCCTTCCTGGACGCCGGCCTGGACGGCTTCTTCACCGACCACCCGGCGCAGGGCCGGCAGGCCGTCGCGGCGTGCGCCGCGCGGCGGGGCTGAGCGCCATGCAGGCCTTGCGCGGACTGGCCTTCCTGCTGCTGCTGCAGGCGCTGGGCGAAGCGCTGGCGCGCGGCTTGAGCTTGCCCCTGCCGGGCCCGGTGCTGGGGCTGGTGCTGCTGCTGGCGGCGCTGCGCGTGCCGGCGCTGCGGGTGCCGGTGGCCGCGGCGGCCGATGCGCTGCTGACGCACCTGTCGCTGCTGTTCGTGCCGGTGGGCGTGGGCGTCATCACGCACCTGGCGGTGCTGTCGCAGTACGGGCTCAAGCTGCTGGTGGCCATCGTGCTGTCCACCTGGATCGGCATGGCGGTGACGGCGCTGGTGCTGCGCGCGCTGCTGGCGCGCTCGGCCGAAACGCCGGCCGGCGGCGACGCCGGGGAAGGGGACACGCATGGCTGATTTCGTCCAGCTCTGGGTCTACATGGCCTCCACGCCCCTGTTCGGGCTCACGGCGACGCTGGTGACCTACGTGAGCGCGCAGGCGCTGTACGCGCGGGTGGGCCATGCGCCCTGGGCCAACCCGGTGCTGTGGTCGGTGCTGATGCTCGGCGCGCTGCTGCTGCTCACGCGCACGCCCTATCCGGCCTATTTCGCCGGCGCGCAGTTCGTGCATGCGCTGCTGGGGCCGGCGGTGGTGGCGCTGGGCTGGCCGCTGTGGCAGCGGCGCGAGGCGCTGCGCCGC
>JAEYPG010000050.1 GCA_023410975.1 Pseudomonadota bacterium | reverse complement strand
CAGGTATTCCGTCAGCGACAGCGGCTGCGGCCCGACGAGGGGCACGCGGCAGGCGCTCCAGGCCGCGGCCGGGGCGCGCAGCAGCGCCACCAGCGCCGCGACGGCGTCGTCCACATGCACCGGCTGCAGCGCGCCGCTGCGCGGCAGCGCCAGCAGCGGCAGGCTCGCCAGCATCAGGAAGAAGCCGGCGCTGGGGCCGTCCTCGCCGAAGACCAGCGAGGGCTGGACGATGGTGGCGTCCAGCGGCAGCGCCAGCAGCGCCTCGTCCGCAGCGTGCTTGCTGCGCTGGTAGGCGGTGGCCCCGGCCTGCACCCCCAGCGCCGAGATCTGGATGACCCGCCGCACGCCGGCCTGGGCGCAGGCCTGGAACAGCGCCACGGGCGCGCGGTGGTGCAGCGCCTCGAAGGTCTGGGTGCCGCTTTCGCGAAAGATGCCCACGGCGTTGACCACCGCCTCCACGCCCTGCAGGTGCGGCAGCCAGTGCGCGGGCGTGAGGGCCTGGGCGAAGTCCAGCGCCAGCCAGCGCAGGCGCGGCGTCGGCGCGGTGCCGGGCGGGGCAGGGCGTGGGGTGTGGCGCGAGACGGCGACCACCTCGTGGCCGGCCGCCAGCAGGGCTTGGCACAGCCGGCGTCCGATGAAGCCGGTGGCGCCGGTGAGCAGCACTTTCATTCGTCAGGGAACGGGGACAGGCCAGGGGAACGGCGCTTGCCGAATCGGCGTGCCGGTTCGGCAAGCCGTATTCCTTCAATCACAACAGAGGTGACTTCCATGGGCCTGACCACCCGATTCCTCGTCAACACCGCGCAGCGCGCGATCAAGGACGGCCTGCTGGCCGCGGCCCTGTCCGGCGGCTCGGTGGCGGCGCGCAGCAAGGCCGACAGCGGCAGCGCCGCGGCGGGGATCAACGCGCCGGCGCACTGGCTGCATGGCGAGGAGTCGATCCGGCGCGAGGACGTGTCGGCCAAGCACACGCTGGTGGGCGCCGCCGTGCACACCGCCTCGGCCATGCTGTGGGCCGGGCTGTACGAGGCGCTGCAGGCGCGGCGCGAGCGCCGCACCGTGGCCGGCGCGCTGGTGGACGCCGCCGGCGTGGCCGCGCTGGCGGCGGTGGTGGACCTGAAGCTGGTGCCCGAGCGGTTGACGCCCGGCTTCCAGCACCGCATGAGCAAGGAGAGCCTGTGGATGGTCTACGGCAGCTTCGCGCTGGGCCTGGCGCTGGGCGGGCTGCAGCGGCGCGAGGAGGCGCCCACGGCGCGGGACCTGCGCGACTGAGCGCGGCGGCCGTCGGCGCGTGACGTGAGGTTTTGATGCGCGGCCGGCTCTTGAAGCCGCGCGGGGGTGTCCCCATCTGGGGCCCGCCCCGCGCTGGAGCGGGTTGACGACTTCACAACACCATGCACAAACAGACGCTTTCGTTCCAGGCCGAGGTCAAGCAGATCCTGCACCTCGTCACGCACTCGCTGTATTCCAACAAGGAGATCTTCCTGCGCGAGCTGGTCTCCAACGCCTCCGACGCCTGCGACAAGCTGCGCTTCGAGGCGCTGAACAACAACGGGTTGTACGAGGACCAGCCGAACCTGGAGGTGCGGGTGAGCTTCGACGCCGAGGCGCGCACCATCACCATCAGCGACAACGGCATCGGCATGAGCGCCGAGGAAGCCACCGCGCACCTGGGCACCATCGCCAAGAGCGGCACGCGCGAGTTCATGTCGCGCCTGGAAGGCGACCAGAAGAAGGACGCGGCGCTGATCGGCCAGTTCGGCGTGGGCTTCTACTCCGGCTTCATCGTGGCCGACCGCATCACGGTCGAGTCGCGCCGCGCGGGGCTGTCGGCCGAGGAGGGCGTGCGCTGGAGCAGCGAGGGCGCGGGCGAGTTCGAGGTCGAGACCATCAGCAAGGCCAAGCGCGGCACGGACGTGACGCTGCACCTGCGCGAGGGCGAGGAGGAGTTCCTCTCCACCTGGCGGCTGAAGTCGATCATCGGCAAGTATTCCGACCACATCTCGCTGCCCATCCTGATGCGCAAGGAGGTCTGGGACGCCGAGAAGAAGGAGCAGGTCGTCACCGACGAATGGGAGACGGTGAACAAGGCCGCGGCGCTGTGGGCGCGCAGCAAGAGCGACGTGACGGACGCCGAGTACAAGGAGTTCTACAAGCAGCTGTCCTACGACAGCGAGCCGCCGCTGGCCTACACGCACAACCGCGTCGAGGGCCGCACCGAGTACACGCAGCTGCTCTACATCCCGTCCAAGGCCCCGTTCGACCTGTGGAACCGTGACAAGCGCGGCGGCGTGAAGCTCTACGTCAAGCGCGTGTTCATCATGGACGACGCCGAGGCGCTGATGCCGGTGTACCTGCGCTTCGTCAAGGGCGTGATCGACTCGGCCGACCTGCCGCTGAACGTCAGCCGCGAGCTGCTGCAGGAAAGCCGCGACGTGAAGGCCATCCGCGAGGGCTCGACCAAGCGCGTGCTGTCGATGCTGGAGGACCTGGCTGAGAACCAGGCCGAGCAGTACGCCAAGTTCTGGGAGCAGTTCGGCGCGGTGATCAAGGAGGGCGTCGGCGAGGACCACGCCAACCAGGAGCGCCTGGCCAAGCTGCTGCGCTTCGCCTCCACGCACGCGGACTCGGGCGTGAGCTTCGCCGACTACGTGTCGCGCATGAAGGAAGGCCAGGAGGCCATCTACTACATCACCGCCGAGACGCTGGCCGGCGCGAAGAACAGCCCGCAGCTGGAGATCTTCCGCAAGAAGGGCCTGGAGGTGCTGCTGCTGTCCGACCGGGTGGACGAGTGGATGCTCTCGCACCTGTACGAGTTCGACGGCAAGCCGCTGCAGAGCGTGGCCAAGGGCGCGGTGGACCTGGGCAAGCTGCAGGACGAGGAAGAGAAGAAGCACGCCGAGGAGGCGGCCGAGGCCTTCAAGCCGGTGCTGGAAAAGCTCAAGGAAGCGCTCAAGGACCGTGCCAAGGACGTGCGCGTGACGAGCCGCCTGGTGGAGTCGCCCGCGTGCATCGTCGTGGAGGAGGGCGACATGAGCGCGCACCTGGCGCGCCTGCTCAAGCAAGCCGGCCAGCAGGCGCCGAAGTCGCAGCCGATCCTGGAGGTCAACGCCGAGCACCCGCTGGTGAAGAAGCTGGAGAGCGACGACGGCCGCTTCGACGACCTGGCGCACCTGCTGTTCGACCAGGCCTGGCTGGCCGAGGGCGGCCAGCTCGACGACCCCGCGAGCTACGTGCAGCGCGTGACGCGGCTGCTGAGCGCATAAGCGTCAGGCGCTGACGCCGGCAGCAAATGCCGTCATGCCCGCGAAGGCGCACTGCTGTCCGGGGAATTTGTAACGGTCGCTGCCAAGGGGTTGTGGGTATTGGCTGACGGGGACGATGAGTCCCGGAACGGCGATTCCTGTTGGCACCGGCCAACCCCACAACATGGCCAGC
>JAEYPG010000030.1 GCA_023410975.1 Pseudomonadota bacterium | reverse complement strand
TGGGCTACCGGCATGTGCAGGCGATGGTCCAGGTTTGGCAGCAGGAGCGGCTGGCGCCGGCGACGATCCAGACCTACCTGAGCTTCCTGCGTGGACTGGCGCTGTGGCTGGGCAAGCCGGGCCTGGTGCACGGACCGGAGCACTACGGGCTCGTGCCGGCCGAGTACCAACGCCACGAGGCCGCGGAGCGCGACCGCAGCTGGAGCGGCCACGGCATCGACGTCGACGCGCTGATCGAGCGAATTGCGGCCCACGACCGCTACGTCGGGGCCCAGCTCGCCGTCATGCGCGCGTTGGGACTGCGGCGCAAGGAGGCCGTGATGCTGCGGCCGCGCGCCTGCACCGTGCCTTTCGAGGCACTGGGCCTGCCGGAGTCGGAGCGGGCAGCGGACTTCTACGTGCGGATCAAGGCGGGCGCCAAGGGCGGGCGCATGCGGCTGATTCCGCTGGATTCGCCGATGCGCCTGTCGGCAATGGCCCGGGCCGAGGCCATGGCCGAGCACGCCGACGCGCACCTGGGCAACCCTGCGCTGGACTTGAAGCAGAACCTGCGGCGATTCAATCACATGCTGGCCAGGTTCGGGCTGACGTGGCGCGAGCGCGGCGCGACAGGACACGGCCTGCGGCACGAGGCCGCGCACGACGCGTTCCAGGCCATGACCGGCGCGCCAGCGCCGATCCGTGGCGGCGGCCCGCTGGCGCCCGACGTCGAACTCACGGCACGGTTGCACGTGGCTGAACTGGCTGGTCATGCGCGGATCCGTGCGTCATGCGCCTATCTGGGGCCGGTGGGTCGGCGAAAACAGCGTCATGCGCAGGTAGCGCCATGCTTCAGTCCCCGACTCGGCGCTACCGCGACCGAACACAGTGATCCGGGGCCGGATGATCACCCCGGGTGACGAGGACATGCGCGATTTCCCAAGCAGATCGCGCAGCATGTCAAGAGCCCAAATGCCATCCCGAATGCGTTCAGCCTGCAGCGCATGCGGGCACCCTCGGCATTCCTCTATTCCACCAATCCCGCCGGTACGCTAATCCAGGATGGACAGCATTGCCTGGCCGGAGGCGGGCAGCGTCAGACGCAGCCACTGGGGCCAGGGACGTCGGCATCCGGGCCACGAGCATCCTGGCGTCCGCTGGGCAGCGCACCTCTGCGGTGCTCGCCCGGCACGCCCCGGCGCGCGTCAACTTTGTTGTCGCCTGACCTATGCAGCCAACGGCTGTTTATTCCGAGCCGGCACGTGCGCGGCGACGACGGCATCGCGCTCGGGGTTGAGCGTCACGGCGCCATGCCTACAACGACAAGAACGAGTCCCTGTACGAGCAGCTGCGCGACGATGCGCCGCGCAAAACGCAAGGCGTCAAACTCGCGCGGCGACGCCCTGAAGAGGCGATCAACCCTGACCGTGCGTAAGAGGTGCAGTATGCGACACAGTCCTTGTCGTAGGAATCTCCCACGCTGCCCACGGAGGGCTCGATGCCCGCTTCGGCCAGGCGCTCGGTGTAGCGAATGCTGACGTATTGATCCTGATGGGTGACTGGTGCGCCACGTGTACGTGGTAACCATCGTGTTTGAGAACCAAGCTGCGCATGTGAACGTCGACGGTGGGGAATGGCCCATCAACAGCATGCCGCCTCCGGCGGGCATAGGAGTTCTACGTCTCTACTTGACGCCACGGCTAATAGGTGACGCGGGGGGCCTCTTGCAAGGCCCAGGAAAACCGCCCAGTCGTCCATGAGCCGGCGCCGCTTGTCGAACAGGTCGCCGCGCCGGTAGGCAGCCTCCACTTTGTCGCCGATCGCGTGGGCCAGCGCCATCTCGGCCACCTCGCGCGGGAAGTGGGTGCGCTCGGCAGCCCAGTCGCAGAAGGTGGAGAGGAAACCATGCGGCACTGCCGCGACCTTCATCCGCCGCAGCACGGCGGCCAGCGTCATGTCCGACAGCACCCCGCCCCGCGGCGCGGTAAAGACCAGCGGATTGTCCGGCCAGCGCGGAAGGGAACGAAGCAGCGCCAGGGCCGCGGGCGACAGCGGCACTCGGTGCTCGCGGCCGGCCTTCATGCGGTCGGCGGGCATGGTCCACACCGCGGCATCCAGATCGATCTCCGCCCAGGTGGCGCCGCGCACCTCGCCCGAGCGGGCTGCAGTCAGGATGGCGAACTCCAGGGCTCGCGCCCCGATGCCGGGCGCAGCGCGCAGGCGCACCATGAAACTGGGTGCCTGGTCAACGGGCAGCGCGTCGTGGTGCTCGACCCGCGTCACCTTCCCCGGCGCCCGCAGCAGCTTGTCGAGG
This sequence comes from Pseudomonadota bacterium, assembly GCA_023410975.1. Taxonomy (GTDB): domain Bacteria; phylum Pseudomonadota; class Gammaproteobacteria; order Burkholderiales; family Burkholderiaceae_C; genus Azohydromonas. The sequence goes on along the minus strand of JAEYPG010000030.1, from coordinate 1,658 downwards.
TGCCCGCGCCAGCGTGCCGGGTTGGGTCCCTCGCGGAAGCCCAGCGCCGTGGCCCAGTCCAGTACCTGCTCGATGCGGCCGCGCACCCGGCTCGCCGTCTCGGTCTTGGACCTGCCAGATCGGCTCCAGCACGGCCATGACGTGCTTGAGCTCCACATCGCGGACCAGCAGCGCGCCCATCACGGGATGGGCGTATGTTTCCAGGGAGTTCGCCCACTGCTGGGCATGCTTGGGATTGCGCCAGCCCGCGGCATGGGCGCGGATGAACCGGGCCGCGCAGTCTTCAAAGGTCAGTGCCGCGGCGCGCTGCTCCAGCAGCTGCAAACGGGCGGCGCGGCCCTCCTCGATCGGGTCCACGCCGGCGCGCACCTTGTCCCTGGCCACGCGGGCCGCCTCGCGCGCCTGCGCGAGGGTCACGCCAGGGTAGCCGCCCAGGCCCATGTCGCGGCGCCGACCCCCACCGTCATGCGCAGGCTCCACGTGCGCCCGCCCTTGGGCAGGACCTGCAGGGCCAGGCCGGGGATGCCGCCGACGAAGTGGAGACCGGGCTGGTTCAGGCGCGAGACGGCCAGCGCGCTGAGCTCGGATGCGGCACGACCCATGGGATGGCTCCGGTTGTCCGGTCCATGTTGACACCCATCAATTTTGGAGCGATTGGGCGCCTTTTCGTGACACTTCGTGAACTGCTGGGAGGCCGTTTTCCCTCTGGGAGAGGCATTTCGAGGGAGGCCGTGATACTCCTTGGGGAGGCTAGGTGGCGGAGGGACGCGCCGCGCTTCCTGCTCTTCACCGGCAAGGGCGGCGTGGGCAAGACCTCGCTGGCCTGCGCCTGCGCGCTGGCACTGGCGGACGCCGGGCGCCGCGTGCTGCTGGTCAGTACCGACTCGGCCTCCAACCTCGACGAGATGCTGGGCACGCCGCTGGGACGGCGGCCCCGGCCCATCGAAGGCACGCCGGGGCTGCAGGCCCTGAACATCGACCCCGAAGCCGCCGCCGAGGCCTACCGCGCGCGCGTGATCGCGCAGATGGCGCCCGGCAGCAGCGACTCCGAGCGGAGCACGGTGCGCGAGCAGCTCTCGGGCGCCTGCACCGCCGAGATTGCGGCCTTCGACGAGTTCGCGGGCCTGCTCGCCGGCGACGCCGAGGCCTTCGACCACGTGATCTTCGACACCGCCCCCACCGGCCACACGCTGCGGCTGCTGAGCCTGCCCAAGGCCTGGACCGGCTTCCTGGAAGGCAACGACCGCGGCGCCTCCTGCCTGGGGCCGCACTCGGGGCTGAAGATGCAGGAGGCGCGCTTTCGCGAGGCGATGCAGGCGCTGGCCGACGCGCGGCGCACGCGCGTGGTGCTGGTGACCCGGCCGGACGCGCCGGCGCTGAAGGAGGCCGCGCTCAGCCGCTCGGAGCTGCTGGCGCTGGGCCTCGCCAACCAGTGGCTGATCGTCAACGGCGTGCTGGCCGAGGCGCCGGGCGCTGACGCGGTGGCCGCCGCCTGGCAGGCCCGGCAGCAGGCGGCGCTGGAGGCGCTGCCCGAGGGGTTGCGCGAGCTGCCTCGCACGCTGGTACCGCTGCGCGGCTTCGACATGGTGGGGCTGCCGACGCTGTGCGCCCTGCTCGAAGACGCCGCGCCGCCGGTGCCCGTGTGCGGCGGCGAGGAC
>JAEYPG010000751.1 GCA_023410975.1 Pseudomonadota bacterium | reverse complement strand
TTGCGGGTCGTCGAACAGGTCCATGCCGCTGCCGTCGGGCAGCTGCAGGTCCAGCAGCACGATGTCGGGCTGCTGCAGCGCCATCTGGCGCCGCGCATCGCGCAGGTTGTGCGCCGTGGCCACGGTGAAATGTTCGGCCGCGATGAGGGCCGCCATCATCTGCGCCGAGTCCGTGTCGTCGTCGACGATCAAGGCATGACTCAAGTGATCTCTCCTCTACTGACGGGGTCTTGTACGGCACGGCCCCGGGAACTGAAGTTGCCGCAAGGGCGCATGGACGTGAACCCCCCTCGACGTCCGGCGCTGACCATCGGCGCCGGAGACAACACATTGCCCCGGAGCCACAGCGTCCTGCTGTTGGTGGACTTCATCAATCCGCTTCAGTTCACGGGTGCTGACAGTATCGCGCCCGCGGCCCTGCGGGCGGCGCGCTGTACAGCCCGTTTGAAACAGGTGCTTTCACAACGAGGCGTACCGGCCGTATACGCCAACGACAACTATGGCACCTGGCGGTCGCAGTTCAGCGACGTGTTGAACTACTGCAAGGGGTTGCCGGGTGAGGCCGGTGAAATCGCCCGGTTGCTGGCACCGGCCGAATGCGACTTGAGCATTCTCAAGCCGCGCCACTCAGGGTTCTATGCCACGCCGCTGGAGCTGTTGCTGACCCAGATGCATGCCCATGAGCTCATCGTGGTCGGGCTGTCGGCCGACATGTGCGTGCAGCTCACAGCCATGGATGCCTATCTGCGCGGCTATTCGGTCTGGGCGCCGGCGGACTGTACCGCTGCTGAGACAACCGAACGCAAGCGCGAGGCGCTGGCCTACATCGAGCGCGTGTTCAAGGCCGACATCTGCGACAGCACCGAGCTGGAGCGCCGGCCGCAGGCCGGGGCGGTGCGTGGACAACAAGAAAAAGGCGGGGAAGACGGCGGCGTGGAAGCGGGTGAAGCCGACGCGGGCAACGCTGCGGCGGCACACCGTTTGCCTCAGCTTTGACACGGGACTCGCGCATCAGGGCGCCGTTCTGCAACCTCTGAAACGTAGGAGTAATGCACCATGATCAACCTGATTGTCTGGCTGTTCGTTGGCGGTCTGATTGGCTGGGTAGCCAGTCTGATGATGCGCACTGATGCCCAACAGGGCATGTTCCTCAACGTGATCGTCGGCATCGTCGGTGCGGCGTTGGCGGGCTGGTTCATCTCGCCGCTGGTGGGCATCCCGTCCATCAATCAGAACTCGTTCAGCATCGGCTCATTGCTGGTCTCGCTGGTGGGCGCCGTGGTCTTGTTGGCCATCGTCAACCTCGTGCGCAGGGGCAGCGTGCGATAAGGCAGTCCACGGCAACCTTACCGAGCTCCCCGCGGCCGTCCCGATGCCGCCGTTATATGCTGGCATCGGGGCGTGCCACGTCCTTCCGTCGGCCGGCGCGCCGACACTCCACGCGTTCCACGCGTCCTAAAGCACAGGAGAGTAACCATGGCCTCCACTTCCAGCCCCTTCCCGACCTCCGGCAGCTCCGGCAGCGCCGGTACCGGCTCCACGCTGGGCACCGGTTCCACGCTGGGCAGCAGCGGCACGGGCGACAGCTCCGGCAGCCTGCCTTCCGCATCCTCGGGGATGTCCTCTTCGGGCATGTCTTCCTCTTCCGGCATGGGTTCGTCCATGGGCTCCTCTTCCTCCGGCATGTCCGCCACCGGCGGTGGTCTCTCGGGCAGCGGCAACAGCGCGATGGCCGGCGGCGGTAATGCCCAGGGCGGCGCCTCGATGGACCGCATGGTGCAAAGCGCGCACGAGGCGGTGGACCGCTTTGCCGAGAAGGCCGGCCCGGCCCTGGACAAGCTGCGCAGCACCATGGGCAGCGCCACCGAGAAGCTGCCCATGAGCCGCGACGAGCTCAGCGCCATGCAGGAAGAGTGGGTGTCGAGCCTGCGCGAGACGGTGCGTGAGCACCCAATCGCCTCCGTGGCCGTGGCCGCGGCCGCGGGCGTCCTGCTCAGCCGCATGCTGTCCTCTCGCTGATGGACGGCGTGCAGCCCCAGCCTTCCGCGCAGGCCGCTCCCCAGAACTCCGCCCAGGCCGATGCGGCCCAGGCGGCCCTGGACGGCTTGCCCTCCGATTCCTTGTGGGACAACGTCAAGCTGCTGCTGCGCGATCTCCCGGGTGTGGTGAGCGACCGCGTGCATCTGCTGGCGCTGGAGCTCAAGCGTTCGGGGCTGGCGCTGGCGCAGATGGTCGGACTGGTGGTGGCCGCGGGGGTGCTGCTGTGCACCGCGTGGCTGGCACTGTGGACGGGCATCGGCGTGGCGCTGGTCCAGGCCGGCGTGGCCTGGGGCTGGACGCTGCTGCTGATCCTGCTGATCAACCTGGGCGCGGCCTGGCTGGCCGTCAAGCGCGCGCTGGCGCTGGCACGGTTCCTGGCCTTGCCGGCGACGCTGAGGCGGCTGACGCTGTCCACGCCCACTTCGCCCTTGCGCCGTGCTGGCGCCGGGGCCCCCACCGCTTCGACAGGAACCTCCGATGAGCGCGCAGCTTCAGCCGCCGGCACGCCCTGAGGCCCCGGCCGGCATCGTGCCGGCCAGCCTGGACCAGCAGATCATGGCGGCCGAAATGGCCATCCTTGCCCGCGAGCAGCGGTTGCGTCTGCAAGCAAGCCGCATCGGCGAGCAGCTTCACCAGAAGCTGCCCGCGCTGGGCGCGGGCGCGGCCAGCATGGCCGGCGGCGTGGTGCTGCGCCGGCTCTTCCGCCAGCGCCGCGGCGTGGCCGGCACCGGCGGCGCCGTGAGCACCGGCACCAGCTGGCTGGCGCAGCTGCCCTGGGCGCAGCTCAGCGCCTTCGTCTGGCCGCTGCTGCCGCTGACGGTGCGCAACCGGGTCAATCCCAAGCTCGTGGCCGGGCTCATGGCCACCGCCGTGCCGCTGGCCGTGGCGCACTTCAAGGTCGCGCGCCAGCCGCCGGTGGCCACCACGCCGCTGCTGGACCTGCGCCGCTATGCCGGGCGCTGGTACGAGATCGCGCGGCTGCCGCTGCGCACCGAGGACCGGTGCGACAGCGACGTGACCGCGACCTACACGCTGCTGCGCGGCGGCCGGGTGCGCGTGGTCAACAGCTGCTGCACGCGCGACGGCGTGCAGGAGGAGGTGCGTGGCATCGCCCGCACCACCGACGGCGACGGCGCCAAGCTGGAAGTGAGCTTCTCGCCGCGGGCGCTGCGCTGGCTGCCCGGCTCCTGGGCGCCGTACTGGGTGCTGCACGTGGACCCGGACTACGGCGCCGCCGTGGTCGGCACGCCCGACCGAAAGCACCTGTGGCTGCTGTCGCGCTCGCCCCTGATGGACGACTCGCAGCTGCAGCGCCTGCTGCTGCACGCACGCGCCCAGGGTTTCGACACCACGAAGCTGATGCGCACGCCGCAAGGGGTGCACGCGTCCTGAGCGCTTGAAGTCCTGAAAGGGCTCGCGCCCTGGCTTGCGACACCGCGGGCTGGGGCGTGCTGTTTTGGGCCGCGCCCCCGGGTGTCGGCGCGGCCGGTTGGCGAAGCTCAGCCGCCCCGGTGCGGTCCGTTGCCCGAGTCGTCGTTGCTGTTGGTGCGCCCGGCGCTCCTGCTCGCCTGGTCATGGCCGCTGGAGTGGGGTTGCAGCGTCTGGTGCGAGCCGCTGGCCGCCGGGTGCTGCGGGCCCTTGTCGCCCTGCTGCTGCTTGCTGCCCTGGTGCTGTTGCTGCTGCCGGTTCGTGCCGGCGTCGGAAGGGTTATTGCCCATCTGCGCTTCCTTGCTCTTGTCCGGGTCCTGCTGGCGGGTCATGGTGGTCTCCGTGGGAGTGGAGCGGCCGGAGGGCCGCATGCCTTACAGGTCGGCAACGCCTGTGCCCAGCGCCGCGCGGCATGGCGCTTGCCGAGTTCGGGGCAAGTTCAAGGAGCACAGCACCATGGCCACCAGTTCCATCCTCGGTACCGACCAGAGCCCCACGCCCGTCGAGGGCCGCGACACGAAGGCGCTGGGACCCAGCGACACCACGGACAGCGGCAGTGACATCGCCGGCCTGGATGACGACCTCAATCCGGGCAGCACGCTGGATTCCATTGCCGAGCCCGACAGCCTGCGGCCGATGACCTCGCCCGAAACCCTGACAGGCGATACCGACTCCCAAGGCTCCGGCGAGCGCCGCAGCGCCGGCAGCGACGCCGGCCGGGAAGCCGCCGACATCGCGCCGGACTCCATCCAGACCGTGAGCGACATCGACCCGCTGGTGGATGGCGACTTCAACGGCGACGCCAGCGCCGGCCTCTCGCCCGAGGAGGCGCGCGCCCGCGAGGACGCCGCCGCCGACATGGTCAACGCCGCCACGCTGGAGGATGACGACGACCTCGACGAGGAGGAGGAGGCTGACGCCAACGTCGAGGAGGGTGAAGAAGGGCTGGACTCCGACGACAGTGGCGACGTGCCGGACCTGGGCGACGCGGGAGAAGATGACGGGGAGGGGGACGGGCGCTGAGCCCGGCGCACGGCCTCCGCTGCGCCGGCGTCGGCGTCGAGCGACGCCAGCGCAGGCCGCCAGTCACTGCGCCGTCATCCCGGCTTTCGCCGCGGTGACGGCGTTTTCGCTTCGGCCGGCCTTGTCATGCGCGGACCGCCGGCAGGCCGCCGTTTCCCTGCTCAGTGCCGGGCCGTCCCTCACGGCTGCGCCAGCAGCTGCCTCAGCGCTTCCGGGTCCACCGGCTTGACCAGGTGGGCGTCGAAGCCCGCGCGCAGCGCCTGCTGCACGTCGCGGCCCTGGCCGTAGCCCGAGAGCGCGATCAGCTTGCCGGCGTGGCCCGCGCCGCGGCTGCGCTTGGCCACCTCGTAGCCGGTGAGCCCCGGCAGCCCGATGTCGATCACCGCCACCTCCGGGCGCAGCCGCAGCAGTTCCTCCAGCCCCGTCACGCCGTCCTCGGCCGTGCTCACGGTGTGGCCGTCGAGCTCCAGCAGCGTGCGCAGCGCGCTCATGGCGTCGGCGTTGTCCTCCACCAGCAGCACGTGGCGCTGGCGCGCGGCCAGCCGCTGCTCGCCGCCGCGCACCGGCTGCAGCGCCGGCGTCTCGATGGCCGGCAGGCGCACGCTGAAGGTGCTGCCCTCGCCGGAGCTTTGCACGCCCACCGCGCCGCCGTGCAGTTCCACCAAGCGCCTCACCAGCGTCAGCCCGATGCCCAGGCCGCCGGCGCGCCGGTCCAGCGTGCGCTCGCCCTGCACGAACAGGTCGAAGATGCGCGGCAGCAGCGAGGGCGGAATGCCCAAGCCGTGGTCGCGCACCTCCAGCAACGCCTGCGTGTCCTCGCGCACCAGCCGCACCTCGATGCGCCTTCCTTCGGGCGTGTATTTCAGCGCGTTGGCCAGCAGGTTGTTCACCACCTGCTCCAGCCGCGTGGCATCGGCGTCCACCCACACCTCCTGCAGATCGGACACCAGCTCATGCTGCTGAGTCTGCCCAGTGAGCTGCAGCGTGGAGAGCAGCCGCTGCACCAGCGCCGAGAGCTCCACAGGCTGGCGCGAGAGAACGACCTTGCCGGAGATCACGCGCGCCACGTCCAGCAGGTCCTCCATCAGCCGCGCCAGGTGCCGGGTCTGGCGGCCGATGATGTTGCGCGCGTTGGCGGCCAGCGCCTCGTTGGTGCCGCCGCGGTTGAGCACCTCCACGGCCGAGGAGATGGCGCTCAGCGGGTTGCGCAGCTCGTGGCCGAGCATGGCCAGGAACTCGTCCTTGGCGCGGCTGGCGGCCTCGGCCTCGCGCCGCGCCGCCTGCTCGCGCTCCACCAGCGCCGCGCGCTCCTGCTCGGCGGCCTTCTGCTCGGTCACGTCCACCGTGATGCCGATGGCTTGCAGTGGACGGCCATCCTCGGCGTAGCTCATCAGCAGTCGGCTGGAGAGCCAGCGCGTCTGTCCGTCCCGGGGCGCGACGCGGAATTCCAGCGTCAGCCGCTCGGCGCGCTGGCGCAGCAGCCGCGCCAGCGCCTGGCGCACGCCGGGACGGTCCTCGGGATGGATGCGCTCGATCCACTCCGCCAGCGGCCCCTCCACGCGCTTGCTGCGCAGCCCGAAGAGCTTGGCATGGCCGGAGGTCCAGGAGGCGGTGTCGGTGCCCACGTGGTAGTGGAAGAAGCCCACGTGCCCTGACTCCTGCGCCAAGTCCACCAGGTGCTGGCTCTCGCGCAGGCGGCGGTCGGCATGGGTGAGCCGCGCCTCGGCGAGCTTGCGCTCGCTGATGTCCACCAGCGCGCCGATGGCCCCGCGCGGGCGCCCGGCCGCGTCCAGCAGCGGCGCGGCATGGGCGATGACGTGGCGCGGCGGGCGGTCGGGGAACTGCAGCTCCAGTTCCAGCCCGCGCACCGCCTGCCCGCTGCCGGCAGCGCGTTGCAGCGGCTGCTCGGCGGGCTCCAGCAGGTGGCCGCGGTGCAGCATGCGCACGCCGGCGGCGTCGCTGGCATTGCCCAGCAGATCGTCCATGGCGGCGTTGTGCAGCATCGAGCGGCACTGCGGGTCGTGCGCAACCGCCAGCCCCACCGGGATGCTGTGGAACAGCGTCTCGAACTCGTCGGCCTTGCTCTGCAGCCGCGTGCGCGCCACGGACTCCTGTGCCTCGGCCGCCACCAGCGCGTCGCGCAGCCCGGTGATCTCGTTGACTGCGATGGGGCCCAGCGGCTGGCGCGGCCCGGCCGTGGCGAGTTGGCGCAGCGGCTGCGTGAGGCGGCGCGCCACCCACAGCGCCAGCACCACGCCCAGCGTCAGGCAGGCCAGGGCAGTGCCCAGCGTGGCCAGCAC
>JAEYPG010000712.1 GCA_023410975.1 Pseudomonadota bacterium | reverse complement strand
GGGCCGCCGCGCCGACCAGCATCTGCGCCGATCGGGAGCTGCTCATCACACCATCCCGGACTTGGCCATGATCGCGCGCAGGCTCGCGAACTCGTCGTCCACGAACTTGCCGAAGGCGTCGCCCGTGAGCAGCGCCGGCGTCCAGCCGTTCTGCTGCACCGCCTGGGTCCAGGCCGGCGTCTGGGTCGCCTTGGTGACCATGTCGATCAGCGCCTTGCGCTGCTCGGCCGTGATGCCGGGCGCGCCGTACACGCCGCGCCAGTTGCTGATCACGACGTTCCAGCCCTGCTCCTTGAGCGTCGGGGCGTCCAGGCCCTTGAGGCGCGCCTCGGAGGTGGTGGCGATGGGCTTCATCTTGCCGCTCTTGATGTACTCGCCGAACTCGGTCAGCGCGCTGGCGCCCACCGTGACGTTGCCGCCCAGGATGGCGGCCACCGCCTCGCCACCCCCACGGAAGGCAACGTAGTTGATCTTGGTCGGATCGATGCCGGCCTCGCGCGCCAGCATCGCCACGGCGATGTGCTCGGTGGAGCCGCGCGAGCCGCCGCCCCACTTGACGCTGCCCGGGTCCTTCTTCATCTGCTCCACGACGTCCTTCATGGACTTGAAGGGAGAATTCGCGGGCAGCACGAACACCTGCGATTCGCTGAGCAGCCGCGCCAGCGGCGTGGCCTGCGTCACGTTGACCGGCGGCTTGCCGGTGATGATGCCGCCCAGCATGACGGCGCCCATCACCATCAGCGCGTTCGGATCGTTCTTGCTGGCGTTGACGAACTGCGCCAGGCCGATGGCGCCGGCGGCGCCGCCCTTGTTGTCATAGTTGACCGAGGAGGCCGCGCCCGCCTCCATCAAGGCCTTGCCCAGGGCGCGGCCGGTGGTGTCCCAGCCGCCACCGGGGTTGGCGGGGATCATCATCTTGAGGTTGGCGGCGGCGCGGGCCGACAGCGGCAGCGCACCGACGGCGGCCAGCGCGGCCAGCGAACGCAGGAAGGTGTCTCGACGCATGGATGTCTCCTCGTGGTCTTGGCTTGGGGTCGGGGGCATTTTTTAAGCCGGCGCTGTCGATCGGCTGTCAAACAGATCAGGGTATTTACGGAGCTGTAGCGCATGAAGTTGCTGCTGGTGGAAGACGACGCGGCCATGCAGGCCGCCATGCAGCGGGCGCTGGAGCGCCGGGGGTTCCAGGTCAGCACCTGCGGCGACGGCGCGCGGGCGCTGGACCGCTGGCGCGCCGCCGTGCCCGACGCGGTGGTGCTGGACCTGAGCCTGCCCGGCCTGGACGGGCTGCAGGTGCTGGCGCAGGCACGCGCCGAAGGACTGGATGCGCCGGTGATCATCCTCACCGCCCGTGGCACGGTGGGCGACCGCATCCTGGGCCTGAACACGGGCGCGGACGACTACTTGCCGAAGCCCTTCGATCTGGACGAGCTGGAGGCGCGCTTGCGCGCCCTCGTGCGCCGCCGCGGCGGCAACAGCTCAACGGAGGCCGTGAGCTGGTGCGGCCTGCGCGTGGACGCCTCCAGCGGCGCCGTCTACCACCTCGACAAGCCGCTGGAGCTGGCCCCGCGCGAGGCCGCGCTGCTGCGCGCGCTGCTGGGCCGGCCCGGGCACGCGGTGGCCAAGGAGCGGCTGTTCGAGATCGTGTTCGCGGGCGACGATTCGGTGCAGATCGAGGCCGTCGAGGTGGTGGCGTACCGGCTGCGCAAGAAGCTCGCGCCCACCGGCGTCCAGCTGGTGACGCTGCGCGGGCTGGGCTACTTGCTGCAGGCACCAGCGTGAGCCCCCCCGCACGGCCGCTCCGAAGGAAGCGCTCCGCCCCGCTCGGCGGGACCGCGCGCGGCGCGAGGGTGCGCCAGTGAGCCGACGCGACGCCGACGTGCACGCGGCGCGGCTGTCGCTGCGCGCGCGGCTGCTGCTGGGCATCCTGGTGCCGGTGCTGGCGCTGGTGAGCTTCAACGGCTGGAGCCTGTACCGCCAGGCGCTGCAGGCGGCCGACCAGGCCTACGACCGCACGCTGCTGGCCTCGGCCAAGTCCATCGGCGAGATGCTCTACCTCACCCGCGAGGGCGACCGGGCGCGGCTCCACGCCGCCGTGCCCTACGCCGCGCTGGAGGCCTTCGAGGCCGACACCCGCAGCCGCCTCTACTACCGCGTCACGGGCTTCGACGGCGAGCTGCTGTCGGGCTTCGCGGACCTGCCGCGCTGGCAGGGCCGCATTCCGGACCGGCCGCCCTACGCCGCGCTGGTGGACTTCTACGACGGCCACTACCAGGGCGTGCCGGTGCGCATGGCGGTGCTGCTGCAGCCCGTGGCCTCCGCGGTGGGCCAGGGCATGGCCACGATCCAGGTGGCCGAGACGCTGGAGTTGCGCCGCACGCTGGCGCGCCAGCTCCTGCTGGAGGCGCTGTGGCACCAGGTGCTGCTGGTGGCGGTGATCGTGCTGGTGGTGCTGTGGGTGGTGCAGCGCGCCACCGCGCCGGTACGCCGGCTCAGCGAGGAGGTGGCAGCGCGCGACGAGGACGCGCTCGCGCCCATCCACGCACCCGATGCCCCGCGCGAGCTGCAGCCGCTCATCGCCGCCACCAACGCCGTGATGGCACGCCTGGAGCGCGCGGCGGCGCAGCAGAAGCGCTTCGTGCGCGACGCTTCGCACCAGCTGCGCACGCCGCTGGCGGTGCTCAAGGTGCAGGTTCAGTCGGCGCTGCGCGGCGATGCCCCAGCGGCTCAGGCCCTGCAGGAAATCAACACCACGGTGGACCGTGCCACGCAGCTTGTGAGCCAGATGCTGGCGCTGGCCAAGGTGGAGCAGCTGCGCCAGCAGGGCGACGCGCCGGTCAGCGACTGGGCCGCCATCGTGCATGCGCTGGCGCTGGAGCTGTCGGCGCTGATCGCGCAGCGCGGGCTGGACTTCGAGCTGAACCTGGGCGAAGGACAGGCGCCGGTGCCGGTGCGCGCGCACGATTGGGCGCTGCGCGAGCTCACGCGCAACCTGCTGCACAACGCCATCCGCCACACGCGCGCGCTGCTGCTGGTGCGGCTGCAGCGCGTGGACGGGCATGCGGTGCTCACCATCCGCGACGACGGTCCGGGCATCGCGCCGGCACAGCGCGTGCACCTGTTCGAAGCTTTTGCCGCCTCCACCAGCGCCGGCGGCACCGGGCTCGGGCTTGCGATTTGCCACGAAATCGTCATATCGCTGGGCGGCCGCATCGAGCTGCTGGACCGCGGCGCGGCCGACCGCGCCGAGGGCCTGGACGCCGTGGTGCGCCTGGCACTGGCCGACAATCCCGCCCCATGATCGAACTGCCCCTTCAAGAACGCGTACGGCTGGACAAGTGGCTGTGGGCGGCCCGCTTCTTCAAGACCCGCGGGCTGGCCGCCGAGGAAATCGGCAAGAACCGCATCAGCGTCAACGGCCAGGTGGCCAAGGCCTCGCGCGAGCTCAAGGCCGGCGACCGCGTCTCGTGGCGCCAGCAGGGCGTGCTGCGCGAGGTCGAGGTGCGGGCCTTGAGCGAAGTGCGCGGCCCGGCGCCGCTGGCGCAGGCGCTGTACGTCGAAACCCCCGAGAGCATGGAAGCGCGCCGCGTCGCGGCCGAGCAGCGGCGCCAGGGCATCGAGCCCGCCCAGGCCATTGCCGGCGGGCGGCCCACCAAGCGAGACCGGCGCGATCTCGAACGCGAGCAGCGCGGCCGCGTCGAATGGGACCGCTGGAGCGCCAAGCTCGGTGACTGAGGCCGTGGCACCGCACCCGCCCCCTGCGGCATCCACGGCGAGCACGGCGGCCGGCCCTCGCAAGGTCGGCCAAATTTTTTTGAATTGACCCTCTTGAAGCCCTGGGGATAGCCCCCAGCTGGCGAGGCGATGGAGTTCACCACACCCATGAACCACACCGACAACACCACGACCCCCGAGGCGGCCGCCGTGCCGCCGGCCGCCGATACGCCCAGCGCCGCCGCAGCCGCCGAGGCCACTGCCGCCTACGCCGCCAATGCCGCGCCGGCTGCCAATGGCACGGCCGACGCCGCACCCGCGGCCTCGCTGGAACAGCGTCTGAGCGAGCTGGAAGCGCGCCACGCCGAGGTGTCCGACGCCTACCTGCGCGCCAAGGCCGAGACCGAGAACGTGCGCCGCCGTGGCGAGGAAGAGGTGGCCAAGGCGCGCAAGTTCGCCGTCGAGGCCTTTGCCGAGAGCCTGCTGCCCGTCAAGGACAGCCTGGAAGCGGCCATCGCCAACCCCGGTGCCAACACCGTCCAGGTGCTCGAAGGCGTCCAGGCCACGCTGCGCCAGCTCAGCCAGGCGCTGGAGCGCAACAAGGTGGTGGAAGTGGCCCCGCCCGTGGGCACGCGCTTCGACCCGCACCAGCACCAGGCCATCAGCATGGTGCCGGCCGACCAGGAAGCCAACACGGTCGTCACCGTGCTGCAGAAGGGCTACCTGATCGCCGAGCGCGTGCTGCGCCCGGCCTTGGTCACGGTGGCCGCTCCCAAGTAAAGACCAAGGCGGTTGCGCGGTCTTGAAAGTACCCCGCCCGGCCGCACTTCCCAGAACAACCAGACATCCCTGAGATACCAGGAGCACAACATGGGCAAGATCATCGGCATCGACCTCGGCACCACGAACTCGTGCGTGGCCGTGATGGAAGGCAACACCACCCGCGTCATCGAGAACAGCGAAGGCGCGCGCACCACGCCCTCCATCGTTGCGTACCAGGAAGACGGCGAGATCCTGGTCGGCGCTTCCGCCAAGCGCCAGGCCGTCACCAACCCGCAGCACACCTTCTATGCCGTCAAGCGCCTGATCGGCCGCAAGTTCACCGAGAAGGAAGTGCAGAAGGACATCGACCTGATGCCCTTCAAGATCGTGGCCGCCGACAACGGCGACGCCTGGGTGGAAGAGCGCGGCAAGAAGCTCGCGCCGCCCCAGGTCAGCGCCGAAGTGCTGCGCAAGATGAAGAAGACGGCCGAGGACTACCTTGGCGAGGAAGTGACGGAAGCCGTGATCACGGTGCCCGCCTACTTCAACGACAGCCAGCGCCAGGCCACCAAGGACGCCGGCCGCATCGCGGGCCTGGACGTCAAGCGCATCATCAACGAGCCCACCGCCGCCGCCCTCGCCTTCGGCCTGGACAAGCACGGCAAGGGCGACCGCAAGATCGCCGTGTTCGACCTCGGCGGCGGCACCTTCGACATCTCGATCATCGAGATCGCCGACGTGGACGGCGAGAAGCAGTTCGAGGTGCTCTCCACCAACGGCGACACCTTCCTGGGCGGCGAGGACTTCGACCAGCGCATCATCGACTACATCGTCACCGAGTTCCGCAAGGAGCAAGGCGTCGATCTGACCAAGGACGTGCTGGCGCTGCAGCGCCTGAAGGAAGCCGCCGAGAAGGCCAAGATCGAGCTGTCCAACAGCACGCAGACCGACATCAACCTGCCCTACATCACGGCCGACGCCTCGGGTCCGAAGCACCTGAACATCAAGCTCACGCGGGCCAAGCTCGAAGCGCTGGTCGAGGAGCTGGTCGAGCGCACCATCGAGCCCTGCCGCGTCGCCATCAAGGACGCGGGCGTCAAGGTCAGCGACATCGACGACGTGATCCTGGTCGGCGGCATGACCCGCATGCCCAAGGTGCAGGAGAAGGTCAAGGAGTTCTTCGGCAAGGAGCCGCGCAAGGACGTCAACCCTGACGAGGCCGTGGCCGTCGGCGCCGCGATCCAGGGCCAGGTGCTGGGCGGCGAGCGCAAGGACGTGCTGCTGCTGGACGTCACGCCGCTGTCGCTGGGCATCGAGACCCTGGGCGGCGTGATGACGAAGATGATCAAGAAGAACACGACCATCCCGACCAAGTTCGCGCAGACCTTCTCCACCGCCGACGACAACCAGCCGGCCGTGACGATCAAGGTCTACCAGGGCGAGCGCGAGATGGCCACGGGCAACAAGAGCCTGGGCGAGTTCAACCTCGAAGGCATCCCGCCGGCGCCGCGCGGCGTGCCGCAGATCGAGGTGACCTTCGACATCGACGCCAACGGCATCCTGCACGTCTCGGCCAAGGACAAGGGCACGGGCAAGGAGAACAAGATCACCATCAAGGCGAACTCGGGCCTGTCCGAGGCCGAGATCGAGAAGATGGTGAAGGACGCCGAGATGAACGCGGCCGACGATAAGCGCAAGCTGGAGCTGGTGCAGGCCCGCAACCAGGCCGACGCCCTGGTTCACTCGGTGCGCAAGAGCCTGACCGAGCACGGCGACAAGCTCGATGCCGGCGAGAAGGACAAGATCGAGGCCGCGCTGAAGGACACCGAGGAAGCGCTCAAGGGCGACGACAAGGAAGCCATCGAGGCCAAGACCGAGGCCCTGATGGCCGCCAGCCAGAAGCTGGGCGAGAAGGTCTATGCCGACGCCCAGGCCGCGGCCGGTGCCGCCGGCGCCGCCGGTGGTGCCGCCCCGGGCGGCGAGGCTCCGCAGCAGCAGGCTTCCTCCGCTTCGAGCTCGCGTCCGGCCGACGACAACGTCGTGGACGCCGAGTTCAAGGAAGTCAAGGACAAGAAGTGACGCGCCGCTGAGCCCCGCCTCTGACTTCTAACTTCTAGAAAAACACCCCCGTGTGGGCTCCAAGCGCACACGGGGGCTTTTTGCATCGACGCAGCAATTGCCATGGCAAAGCGTGATTACTACGAGGTCCTCGGACTGGCCAAGAACGCCAGCGAGGAGGACATCAAGAAGGCCTACCGCAAGCTGGCCATGAAATACCACCCTGACCGCAATCAGGGTGACGATGCCAAGAAGGCCGAGGAGAAGTTCAAGGAGGCCAAGGAGGCCTACGAGATGCTCTCCGACCCGCAGAAGCGCTCGGCCTACGACCAGTACGGCCATGCGGGCGTGGACCCGAACATGGGCGCGGGCCGCGGCCCGGGCCCGGAGGGCTTTGGCGGCTTCGCGGAGGCTTTCGGCGACATCTTCGGCGACCTCTTCGGCCAAGGCGGTGGCGGCGGGCGCCGCGGCCCCGGCGGACAGCAGGTCTACCGCGGCGGCGATCTCAGCTACACGATGGAGATCACGCTGGAGGAAGCGGCCAACGGCAAGGAAACGCAGATCCGCATCCCGAGCTGGGAGAGCTGCGAGACCTGCCACGGCAGCGGCGCCAAGCCCGGCACCAGCCCCAAGGCCTGCCCGTCCTGCGGCGGCTCGGGCACGGTGCACCTGCGCCAGGGCTTCTTCAGCATCCAGCAGACCTGCCCGCACTGCCACGGCAGCGGACGCATCATCCCCGAGCCCTGCCCCACCTGCTCCGGCGCGGGCAAGCTGCGCAAGCAGAAGACGCTGGAGGTGAAGATCCCCGCCGGCATCAACGAGGGCATGCGCATCCGCTCCGCCGGCAACGGCGAGCCTGGCACCAACGGCGGCCCGCCGGGGGACCTCTACATCGAGATCCGCATCAAGCAGCACGAGATCTTCGAGCGCGACGGCGACGACCTGCATTGCACCATCCCGGTGAGCATGACCCACGCCGCCCTGGGCGGCGCGGTGGAAGTGCCCACCCTGGGCGGCAAGGCCGAGATCGAGCTGCCCGAGGGCACGCAGCACGGCAAGACTTTCAGGTTGCGCGGCAAGGGCATCAAGGGATTGCGTTCCAGCTATCCGGGAGATCTGTACTGCCACGTCGCCGTGGAAACGCCGGTAAAGCTCACCGAGCACCAGCGCAAGCTGCTCAAGGAGCTCGACGAGTCCTTCCGCAAGTCCGGCGACCGGCATTCGCCCAACGCCAAGAGCTTTACCGACCGCATCAAGGATCTGTTCAAGTAGGCCGGTCGGGCATTTCGGGCTCGATGAAGCAGCGGGCCCGGACTGCCGGGTGACGCTCGCCACAAGCGAAAGGCCCCGCGGCTGTCACGGCCGCGGGGCCTTTCGCATGGAGACAGTGGCCTGCCGGCCGGTTCGCAGTGGCCGGCAGACCTTCCTCAGTGCAGCGGCGGCGCTGCTGCGAGGCGCAGCATGCCTTTCCTGTAGGCGTCGGCCGCAACCTGATAGTAGGCAATGGCCTCGTCGCGCAGGCGGCGGCCCAGCGCATCGTCGGCCAACTCGCGGCCAGTGGCGGCATCGACCACGCGCGAGCGCCCACCGGGCTTGAGCTCCACCACGCGGCCCTGCTCGTAATAGCCCACGGTCTGGTAGTTGGCCAGCAGCGCGCGCTGGTGTGTCTGCCCTTCGCGCAGGATGTCCTGGCCGAAGAAGCGGCTGTGGTAGCTGAAGTTCAGCAGCCCCAGCACCGTGGGTGCGACGTCGATCTGCGAGGCGATGTTCTCCACCCGGCCCGGCGCGACGTGCTTGGGCGCATAGATCACCATGGGGATGTGGTAGTTCTCAGGCGGCAGCTCCTGGCGCCCACGGCCGTTGTGGGTGTGGTCGGCCACGATCACGAACACCGTGTCATCGAACCAGGGCTTCTTCTTCGCCCGCTCGATGAAGTCGCCGATGGCCCAGTCGGTGTACTTCACGCCGCCTTCGCGCCCGGTCTTCGACAGGATGTCAATGCGTCCCGCCGGGTACGTGAAAGGACGGTGGTTCGAGGTGGTCATCACGTGCGCGAAGAAGGGCCGCTTCGCCGCCGCGCGCTGGTCGAGCTCGCGCAGCGCGAGGGTGAAAAGATCCTCGTCGGCCACGCCCCAGATGTTCTCGAAGTGGATGTCCTCGGCCTTGAGCGCGGTACGGTCGACCACGGTGTAGCCGTTGCCGCCGAAGAAGGCGTTCATGTTGTCGAAGTAGCCGTAGCCGCCGTAGATGTAGAGCGGCTCGTAGCCCTTGCTCTTGAACACATCGCCCACGGTGAAGAGGTTGGCGTTGTCCGGCCGCTTGACGATGGAGTGCCCGGGCGTGGGCGGCACGCTCAGCGACAGCGCCTCCAGCCCGCGCACGGTGCGCGTGCCGGTGGCATAGAGCCGCGTGAACAGCAGTCCTTCGCGGGCCAGTCGGTCGAGATTGGGTGTGAGCCCTTCCTGGTTGCCGAAGCTGCCCAGGAAGCTGGCCGAGAGGCTTTCCACCGACACCAGCACCACGTTGAGACGCTTTTCCGGCCCCTCGTGGACCACTTCCCGGTCGAAAGGATGCGCCGCCTCCGGGCTGCCCAGCTCCAGCGCCAGCTCGGACGCTGCGTCGCCCGCCGGCAGCATGCTGTAGAAGCGCGCGTAGTCGATCTCGTTGTGCCAGAAGGCATGCCAGAAGTCGAAGTAGCCGTTGCCCGCCAGCTCGTTGGCCTGCGCATCGGCGCTGAACTCCTTGTAGCGCTCGTCCAGCGCCACGTAGGCCAGTACCGGCGCCAGGGCCAGCACCAGCGCCGCGGCCAGGCGCTGGCGCCACGAGGCACCGCTGCCGTCCCAGGCCTGAGACAGGCGGTTCAGCCGGCACGCGGTCAGCGCCCAGGTTGCCAGCGCGAGGAGCGCCACGCCGCCGAGCAGCAACGGCAGGTTGTATGACTCTCGTATGTTTCCCAGGACCTCGTTGGTGTAGACGAGGTAGTCCACCGCGATGAAGTTGAAACGCGAGGCGAACTCGTTCCAGAAAGTGAATTCCGCAGTGCCGACGAACACCATCACGCCGCACAGCGGCAGCAGCAGTGCCAGCAGCACCCAGCGCAGCCCCGTGGCACGGCGCGCCGGCCAGGCCAGCAGCAACCAGCCCAGCGGTGGCAGGAAGAAGGTGGCGACGCCCAGGTCGAACAGCAGGCCGATGCCCAGGATGGGCAGCAGCCGCCAGGGCAGCAGCAAGGCCCACTGGCCGTTGAAGAACAGCAAGCCCAGTCGCACCAGCGCGTTGAAGAGCAGGAAAACCAGCAGCGGCGGAAGCAGCAATTGCAGGCGACGAGGGATCCGCCGGCATGCGCCGACAGCCTGGGAGGCAAACGACATGGGAGCTTGGGGCCAGAGGCCTGCGGGAGACACCACGCAGGAACGGCCGTGAACCTTGCTTCTGAAGGGCGCGACCCTAACGAGGTGGACTGAAGGCGGTATTAAGAGACACACCGCGTCAGCAACATTGACTTCACCCAGGACTGCGCGTGGACCGCTCCGGGACAATCGCGCCCCGATGAAGTCGCGCATGCTCTTTTCCCCGGACGCCACGTCGCCACGCGGCGCGTGGAGCCCCCAGGCTCTCGTGGTGGTGTGTGCACTGTGGTGCGCGGGTCCCGGCAACTGGCCGCTGTGGCGGCACCTGATGACCTTGCCCGAACTCACGGGCTCACGTGTGCCGGTGTTGCTGCTGTCCATGGGGCTGGGCATTGCCGGCGTGACGGCAGCGCTGCTGGCACCGCTGGCTTGGCCTCGGCTGGTCAAGCCGCTGCTGAGCTTTGCCCTGCTGTGCACGGCCGTGGCGGCGCACTTCATCGGCAGCTACGGCGTGGTGCTGGACCCCACCATGATGGTCAACGCGCTGCAGACGGATGGCCGCGAGGTGCGCGACCTGCTGAGTCTGCCGCTGTTGGGCAGCCTGGCCGGCCTGGCGCTGCTGCCCATGGCGTGGCTGTGGTTGCGTCCGCTGCGCCGTCCCGGACTCTGGCGCGGGCTGGCGGGCAATGTGGCGATGCTGCTGGGCGGGCTGGCACTGGCGGCGGGGCTGGTCTACGCCACCTTTGCCGACCTTTCCTCGCTCATGCGCAACCACACGACCGTGCGCTACATGATCAGCCCGATCAACGGCTGGTACTCGCTGGCACGGGCCACGACGCGCTCAAGCCAAGCGCAACCCAGCACGCCGCCGGCACCGGTGGGCCTCGACGCCACCGTCGCCGCGCGCCATCCTGGGGTGCCACCGCTGCTGGTACTGGTGGTGGGCGAGACGGCGCGGGCCGACCATTTCTCGCTCAACGGCTATGGCCGCCCGACCAACCCCGGCCTGTCGAAGCTCCCGGTGGTGAGCTTTACCGACGTCACTTCCTGCGGCACCAGCACCGCGGCCTCGCTGCCGTGCATGTTCTCGCTGCTCGGACGCGATCGTTTCGAGGCGCAAAAGCAACCCCAGGAGAACCTGCTGGACGTGCTGCAGCACGCCGGGCTGGCCGTGCTGTGGCTGGACAACCAGTCCGGCTGCAAGGGCCTGTGCGACCGCGTGCACCATGCAATGGCCAGCGACCCCGCGCCCGGCGCGCCGCCCCTGCCACCGGGCTTGTGCCAGCCCAATGGCGAGTGCTTCGACCTGGCGCTGCTGCACGGGCTGGACCAGCGCCTGGCGCAGCTGCCCGACGAACAACGCGCGCGTGGCGTGGTACTGGTGCTGCACCAGATGGGCAGCCATGGCCCGGCCTACCACCTGCGCTCGCCGGCCAGCCTCAAACCGTTCCAGCCGGAGTGCACCAACACGGCCCTGCAGCACTGCGACGCGCAGACGTTGGTGAACGCCTACGACAACTCCATCGCCTATACCGACCAATTGCTCACGGCGCTGGTGGGCTGGCTGCAGCACAAGACGCCGGCCTGGTCACCGGGGCTGCTCTACGTGTCCGACCATGGCGAGTCGCTGGGCGAGAACAACCTGTACCTGCACGGCATGCCCTACGGCGTGGCGCCGAAGGCGCAGAAGCATGTGCCACTGATCGCCTGGTGGCCCACCGCGACCGCAAACGCCACGGGCCTGAACCTGGAATGCCTGCGCGCGCGGCGCCAGGAGCCGCTGTCGCACGATCATCTCGCGCACAGCGTGCTGGGCTGGCTGCAGGTGCGCACGGCGGCGTACCAGCCCGAGCAAGACCTCTTCGCACCCTGCCGCAAGCCACCCGAGCCAGGCTCGCCCTGAGCTCGAACAAGCCCCGGCTCAGAACAGCTTGCCCTGCAGTACCGGCGCCGTCGGCATTCCGTCCGCTGGCGCGGCCCGGCGCACCGGCGACGGCGCCGCTGCGGGGCGGCGGAACTGCGACAGGTCCAGCTCCAGCGGCTGGCGGTTGAGCCCCAGCCGGGCACAGGCCTTGTGCAGGCGCTGCGACAGCAGCTCGCCCCACACGCCCTGCCCGCGCATGCGGTGGCCGAAGCGCGCGTCGTTCTCGCGCCCGCCGCGCAGCTCGCGCATGCGCGCCATCACATGCGCGGCGCGCTGCGGAAAGTGCTGCTGCAGCCACTGCTGGAACAGCGGATTCACCTCCCAGGGCAGGCGCAGCGCCACGCTGAAGGCGCGGCTGGCGCCGGCGTCGCGGGCGGCTTCGAGAATGCGCTCCAGCTCCGGCTCGTTGATCAGCGGAATCAGCGGCGAGACGCTCACGCCCACCGGCACCCCGGCGCGCGCCAGCGTCTCGATGGTGCGCAGGCGCCGTGCCGGCGCCGCCGCTCGCGGCTCCATCAGCCGCGAGAGCTTCACGTCCAGCGTGGTGATGGAGACGTACACCGCCGCGAGCCTCTGCGCCGCCATGGGTGCGATGAGGTCCAGGTCGCGCTCGATGCCGGCGGACTTGGTGACGATGCTGAAGGCGTGGCGGTACTCGGACAGCACCTCGATGAGGCTGCGCGTGATGCGCAGCTGCCGCTCCGCGGGCTGGTAGGCATCGGTGGCGGAGCCCAGGCTCAGCAGCGCCGGCTCGTAGCCCGGGTTGGCGAAGGCCTCGCGCAGCTTCTGCGCGGCGTTGGTCTTGGCGACGATGCGCGTCTCGAAGTCCAGCCCGGGCGAGAGGTCCAGGTAGCTGTGGGTGGGCCGTGCGAAGCAGTAGATGCAGCCGTGCTCGCAGCCGCGGTAGGGGTTGATGGAGAGGTCGAAGGGGATGTCGGGCGAGTCGTTGCCCGACAGGATGCTGCGCGCGGGCTGCTCGATGAGCTGCGTGCGCGGCGCCGCACGCTCCTGCAGCGCCGCCTGGGCCAGCGTGCCCCAGCCGTCGTCGTAGTCCTCGCGGGCAACGCCCTGGAAGCGGGACGCGATGTTGCTTGACGCTCCGCGGCCCTTGAAGGGCATGAACTGCAGCGGGGCGGCGGGAGGATTGGCGGTATCCATACTGTATGTTTATACAGTACCTGTACCAGCCTGCACAGGGTGCTTCGCGGGCCATGGTCTTTGCGCCATGGCCTTGAAAGGGTGCCTCAGTAGTCGACGGCGCTGCCTGGAGCGAGGTTGTCGAACTTGGTCAGCGGCTTCAGGAAGGTCAGCTTCACGGTGCCCACGGGGCCGTTACGCTGCTTGCCGATGATGACCTCGGCCACGCCGGGCTCCTTGGACTCCTTGTTGTAGTACTCGTCGCGGTAGATGAACATGATCACGTCCGCGTCCTGCTCGATGGCGCCCGATTCCCGCAGGTCGCTCATCATCGGCCGCTTGTCCGGCCGCGTTTCCACCGAGCGGTTGAGCTGCGACAGCGCGATCACCGGGCAGTGCAGCTCCTTGGCCAGCGCCTTGAGGCCGCGCGAGATCTCGCCGATGACGGTGGCGCGGTTCTCCTCCGAGCCGGCGGAGCCGCTCATGAGCTGCAGGTAGTCGATGACGATGAGCCCCAGGCGCCCGCACTGGCGCGCCTGGCGCCGGGCGCGCGCGCGCAGCTCGGCGGGGTTCAGGGCCGGCGTCTCGTCGATGAAGACGCTGGCCTTGCTCAGCCGGTCCACGGTCTCGGTAAGGCGGCTCCACTCGTCGTCGCGCAGCGCGCCGGTGCGCAGGTGCTGCTGGTCGATGCGGCCGAGCGAGCCCACCATGCGCAGCGCCAGCTGCGCCGCGCCCATTTCCATCGAGAACACCACCACCGGCAGGCCCTCGTGCACCGCCACGTGCTCGGCGATGTTCAGCGCGAAGGCCGTCTTGCCCATGGAGGGGCGCGCGGCCAGGATGATCAGGTCGCCCGGCTGCAGGCCCGCCGTCATGCGGTCCATGTCGTAGAAGCCGGTGCGCACGCCAGTGACCTCCTCGGCGCCGTTCTCGGCCAGCTCAGTGACGCGGTCGATGAGCTGCATCACCAGGTGGTCCATGCCCTGGAAGCCCTGCTTCTGCCGCGAGCCCTCCTCGCCGATCTTGAAGATCTTGCCCTCGGCCTCGTCCAGGATCTGCGACACGGCGCGGCCCTGCGGGTTGAAGGCGTTGGTGGCGATCTCGTCGCTGGCCTCGATCAGCTTGCGCAGGATGGCACGCTCGCGAACGATCTCGGCATAGCGGCGGAGGTTGGCCGCGCTGGGCACGCTCTGCGCCAGGGCGTTGAGGTAGGCCAGCCCGCCGCACTCCTCGGCCTTGCCCAGGCTTTGCAGTTGTTCGAAGACGGTGATGACGTCGGCGGGCTTGCTGGCACTGATGAGCGCACCGATGGCGCCATAGATCAGCCGGTGCTCGTAGCGGTAGAAGTC
>JAEYPG010000692.1 GCA_023410975.1 Pseudomonadota bacterium | reverse complement strand
GGTTGGCTTCGCCGCCGGCGTCGAGGTAGGCGGCGATGCGGGCCTGCGGCGTGGAGGCCTCGGCGCTTGCAGTGCCGGGCGTCACCCAGGCGACGCGCTGCGCGCCGTGGCGGGCAGCGAAGTCCTGGAGCGCCGGGCCCAGCAGCCGCTGCAGGCGCAGCGTCACGCTCGGGTGCGGCGCGTCGATCCAGGCCAGCGCGGCGCTGTCCAGGGCCGCTTGCACGGCAGCAAGCTGCGCGGGCGGCAGCGCGTCGGGGCCGCGCAGGGGGACTTCCAGGTGCTGCAGCTCGAAGCCCGCCTCGGCCGCCAGGCGCTCCAGCAGCGCGGTGCGAGGCACGGGCGTGACCTCGGCAGTGAACCAGAGCAGGCGGGCGGGGGCGGCTTGGGCGAGGGTGCAGGCCAGCAGCAGCAAGGCGGCCAGTGCGTGTCGGAGCTGCATCGTCATGCCGGGCTCCGTTCAGGGCGCGGAGGCCGCAGCCTCCGGCACGTACACGATGCTCCCGTCCTTGAGCCGGTACGCCACCCCGGCGCGCTCGCTGCCCTCGGCGGCGCCGGCGCTGCCACTGCCCTTGAAGCGCACGGCCTGGCCGTTCTCGTGGACGACCAATTCCATGTCGGCCTCGCCGGCCTTGGTCACCGGCGTGGCCTCGGCGGCCTGCGAGCGCGGGCTCTGCGCCGCCACGGCCGTGAGCAGCGCCACCACCAGCACCAGGAACACGTCCACCAGGTTGACCGCCGAGAGCATCGGGTCGTCGTCGTCCTCGCCCAGGATGTCCGGGCCGCGCCCCGGCCTCATGCACCCACCCCGCGCGCGCGCCGCTCAGCGACCAACTCCGCCAGCAGCCAGCGCCGGCGCACCGAGTACACCGTCAGCCCGATGGAGGCCGCCGCCAGCGCCAGCACCACGCCGGCGAAGGCGCCGCTGAAGACCTGCAGCGCCTGCTGCGCCTGGCCCGCGGCCACGCTCTGCAGCGCGGGCCCCAGCGGGATCATCGTGGCGATGAGGCCCAGCATCGGGCTCAGCCGCCCCAGCAGCCGCGCCGGCTCCAGCCGGCGCAGCACCGCCAGCTCCAGCTCCTCCAACGACAGCCCACCGGTGTCGCCCAGCGCGCGCCACTGCGGCCGGCGCCGGCGCTGCCACGCCTCCATGACGGTGGCGCCGGCCGTCCACAGCGCGTAGACGAAGGCCAGCGCCACCAGCACCAGCACCGGCCACAGCAGCGACTGGGCCAGTTGGGAAAAGACGGTATCGAGCATGGTCAGCGGGGTCGGGGTCAGGGTTGGAAGAAGCCGGCGGCAACGCCTCAGAAGGCGGTGCGCAGCGTGAGCCGCAGCGTGCGCGGCTCGGCCGGGTGCACGTGGCGCGGGTCGGCCACGGGCGCGGTTTCCGCGGGAGCACGCGAGTCGTAGGCGTACTCGATGTCGTTGACCCGGCGGTTGAACAGGTTGAACACGTCCAGCGTCAGCTCGCTGTCGCGACCCAGGCGGCGGCTCAGGCGCAGGTTGGTCGTGAGCGAGGCGCGCGAGCGCAGGCTGTCGTCCTCCACCAGCGGCGCGCTGCCCAGGTAGCGCCATTGCAGGCTGGCCGACCAGGGGCCCAGCTCGCGTAGCGTGAAGGCCACCGAGGCGATGCGGCCCACGGCGTTGGGAATGCGGTCGCCCAGGCCTTCCGGGTCCGCGCCCGTGAAGCGCGCGCGCGACCACGCCAGGTCCGCGTCCACCAGCAGCCACGGCGCCGGAATCCAGCGGTTGTTCCACTCCACGCCATGGCGGCGGCTGGGGCGGTTGGGCTCGGTGGTGCCGCTGTCGCCCACGTAGAGCAGCTCGGAGTCGAAGTCCAGCTTCCACAGCGCCAGCGAGCTTTGCAGCCCCGGCAGCCACTCGGTGCGCGCGCCCAGCTCCATGCCGCGCGCCGCGACCAGCCCCGGCACCGGGTCCACCGCCGCGGTGGCGCCGCGCGCGTCGTTGCTGTGGAAACCGCGGCCGGCGTTGAAGAACAGCTCCGTCTGCCGCCACGGGCCGAGGATCAGCGAGAACTTGGGCGAGAGCAGGTGCGCCGACGCGCGGCCGGCGTTGGCGGCGTTGCTCAGCCCGTCCACGTCGAAGCGCGCCTGGTCCGCCCGCAGCCCGGCGATGGTGCGCAGCCAGGGCGTGACCTCCACCGAGGTCTGGCCGTAGAGGCCGAGCTGCGTCTGCCGCACGCGGTCCTCGCGCACGGTGGCCGTGAGCTGGCGCGCCACGCTCTCGAACAGGCCGACGCGGATGCGGTCGTGCCGCAGCTGCAGCCCGAATTCGCTGCGCGTACTCAGGCCGCCCAGCGCGTGGTTGAAGGCGTGGCTGCTGCTGAAGCCGTAGACCTGGCGCCGGTCCTGCTGCGCGGCCTGGTCGCCTTCGGGCCGCTCCAGCGCGTAGGTGTGGTTGGAGAAAAGTTCCAGCCGGTAGCTCATGGCGTAGGCCGCCACGCGCGTGGCGCTGCCGTCGTCGCCGCGGCGGTGCCATTCGCCGGAGACGCTGCTGCGGCGCGTGCTGCCGCCGTCAGTCGGGTCCAGCGAGTCGAAGCGGCCGAAGGGGCGGCCGTCATAGCTGCCAGCGTCGACGAGGCGCTGCGGCACCTGGTTGGTCGCCGTCCAGTGCGCGTCGTAGTGCATCACGCTGGCGCTGAAGCCCTGCGCCGCGGTGCCGCCGGAGAGCGTCAGCACGCCGTTGGCCTTGTGCAGGCCTTCCGGCACGGTCCACGGCCCGTCGTTGCGCAGCAGCTCGACGGCGCCCAGCAGCGACAGCCCCGGCCCGACCTCGGTGGAGCCGGCGGTCACCGCGCGGCGGTAGCCGCGCTGGCCCACGGTGAGCGCGGCGAAGGGCGCCTCCAGCGTGCGGCGGTAGGCGATGTCAGCCGAGCCCGCGGCGGAGAAGTCGCCGCCCTGCGCGTAGTACGGGCCCTTGCGGTACTCGATGCGCTCGACCAGCTCGGGGATGAGGAAATTCAGGTCCGCGTAGCCCTGGCCGTGGCCGTGCGTGGGCATGTTCACCGGCAGCCCGTTGACGGTGGTGGCGAAGTCGGTGCCGTGGTCCAGGTTGAAGCCGCGCAGGAAGTACTGGTTGGCCTTTCCGTCGCCGGAGTGCTGCGTGACGATCACGCCGGGCACGAACTCCAGCACCTCGCCCGGGCGCAGCGCGGGCCGGCTCTTGAGCAGCTCGGCGCGGATCACGCCCTGCGATGCCGCGTCGCTGGCACCCACGGCGTTGTCGTAGTGGCGGGCCGTGACCTTGACGGCCGGCGCTTCGGGCTCGGCCGCCTGCGCGTCGGCTGGCTTGGCCGGTGGGTCGGAGGGCGGCATGGACCGTGCCGATGCGCAAGCGACGGAGGCCATGCAGGCGCAGGCAAGCACCGACGGCTTGGCGCGGCGCGGGGCCGGGGACTGGGACATGAGAGACAACGGAACGAGCGTCGGAAGCCGCCTCCCCGCGGCCTCCTGACAACATGCCGCGCGCACGCGGCTCCCCGTTGGCCGGTATCCGGGCTGGCGGCGCGTCCGGGGAACCCTTCCCAGAAGCGCATGGCTTCCAGTGGGCGAGAACCCGGATGGGGCTTCGAACGAAGCCCCGGCCGTTGACCGTTGCGGGGGCAGCTCAGGCAGGAGTGCCGCGGCGCGGCTGCTCTTCCTGATTCCCGTTTAACCGGACCGGCGGAACACCGGTCCGAGCACCAACGGGGCCGGATTCTAGCGGCCTGGCGCGGCATTCCGGGCAAGGTTGCGAGAGCAACCTTTATTCGAGCCGGGGCGCCGTGGTGGCCGGACACGCCGGCGTGAGGCTATGATGCGCGCCGTTGGTGCTCGTCCCGGCCGCCTGGCCGCGACAGTTCAACGGGAATCAGGACGGGCCGCGGCGATTGAATTGCCGTCACGCCCGCAACCTGAGCTGCCCCCGCAACGGTAAGCGGACGAGGATTTAACGGTCCTCAACTCGTGTCGAATCCACTGGGCCTCCGGCGCCGCCTCTGGTGTGCGTTGCCTGCCTGGGAAGGGCACACGGGTCGTCTCCGCCAGCCCGGATACCGGCCAACGAGGTGACGCTGCGTGCTGCTGTGCGCGGCGTCGTGAGGTGCGCGGCTGCGGGGAAGCGGCGGCGCACGACGTTCCTGTTGACGCTTTCATGTCCCTTTCCCGCAAGAGCCGCCGCCCGGCTCGCTCCCTCGTGCGCGCCGCCGGCGTGCTGTCCCTGGCGCCCGTGGCCGTGCTGGCGCAGGACCAGATGGTGGCCCTGGCCTCTACCCAACCCCTGGAGGCCGTGGTCGTGAGCGCCACGCGCAGCCCGCAGCCCCGCGCGTCGGTGCTGGCCGACGTGTCCGTGATCGAGCGCGACGAGATCGAGCGTGCCGGCGTGTTCAGCGTGGCGGACCTGCTGGCTCGGCAGCCGGGGGTGGAGATCAGCCGCAACGGCGGCCCCGGCACGAACACCAGTGTCTTCATTCGCGGCCACGAGAACCGCCATGTGGCGCTCTACATCGATGGCGTGCGCGTGGACTCGCAAGCGACCGGCGGTCCGCAGTGGGAGCAGCTTCCCATCGAGCTGATCGATCGCGTCGAGGTGCTGCGCGGCCCCGGTGCCGCGGTGTACGGCTCGGATGCCATCGGCGGCGTGGTGCAGGTCTTCACCAAGCGCGGTGCCGGTCCGCTGCGCGGCTGGGCCTCGGCGGCCCTGGGCTCCCAACACACCCGGCAGGTCCAGGCGGGCCTGAGCGGCGGCGAGGGCCGGCTCGACTACTCGCTGTCGGGCTCGCACGGCCGCAGCGACGGTTTCAACGCCCGTCCGCTGCCCACCACCAATCCCGACGACGACGGCTGGCAGCGCGGCTCGGTGCAGGGGCGCGTGGGCTGGACACTCGTGCCGGGGCAGCGCCTGGAAGCGGCGCTGCTGGGCAGCCACCTGCGCTCGCAGTACGACTCCACCAACCGCACGGCGGACGACGTCTCGCGCCACACCTTGCGCACGGCCAGCCTGGGCTGGCAGGGGCGCTGGTCGGACGCCTCGGAGACCCGCGCGCAGCTCAGCGAGTCGCGCAGCACCTACGAGACGCAGCCCTCCTACTACCGCACCGAGACCACGCTGCGCAACCTGCTGCTGCAGCATGAGCTGCGCCTGGGCACGCAGCGCCTGTCGGCCACCGTGGAGCGCCGCGAGGACGAACTGCTCAACCTCGCCTCGGCCACCGCCCAGCCGCTGGCGGGCCAGCGCTCGCAGAACGCGCTGGCGCTGGGCTGGCGCGGTGACTTCGGCACGCATGCGCTGCAGGTGCATGCGCGCCGCGACGACGACAGCGAGTTCGGCGGCAAGAGCACCGGCAGCGTGGCCTGGGGCTGGCGCTTCGCGCCGCAGTGGCGTGTCACGGCGTCGGCCGCCACCTCCTTCCGTGCGCCCACGCTGTACCAGCGCTTCAGCCAGTACGGCGTGGCCTCGCTGGTGCCCGAAAGCGGGCGCAACGTCGAGGTGGGCCTGCGCTGGAGCGAAAGTGGCAGCGAGGTCGGGGTGACGGCTTGGCGCAACCAGGTGCGCAACCTCATCAACTTCGGTGCCGCCGGCCCCTGCGTTTCGACCTTCGGCTGCTACGAGAACGCGGGCCGTGTCCGGCTCGAAGGCCTGACGCTCGACGGCCGAACCCGCCTGGCCGGCGTGTCGCTGCGCGGCTCGCTGGACTGGCACGACCCGCGCAACACCGATACCGACAAGCTTCTGGCACGGCGCGCCAAGCGCCTGGCCACGCTGGGTGCCGATACCGACTGGGCCGGCTGGAGCCTGGGCGCCGAGGTGCAGGCCGCCGGCGAGCGCTTCGACGACGCGGCCAACACCGTGCGCCTGGGCGGCTACGGGCTGCTGAACCTGGTGGCCGGCCGCACGCTGCTGCCCGGGCTGGAGCTGCAGGCCCGCGTGGACAACGTCGCCGACAAGGCCTACAGCACGGCGCGCACCTACGCCACGCCGGGCCGCACGCTGCTGGTGTCCTTGCGCTGGACGCAGCTGTGAGCGCCGGGGCCGCCATGGACGCACCCGTTGCCCCCGGACCCGCCGCCGTCCTCATCGCCGCCCCCGCCTCCGGCCAGGGCAAGACCACCGTGGCGGCGGCGCTGGCGCGGCTGCATGCCCGTGCCGGCGCGCGCGTGCGCGCCTTCAAGTGCGGCCCCGACTTCCTGGACCCGCAGTGGCTCGCGCTGGCCGCCGGCGCGCCGGTGGAC
>JAEYPG010000662.1 GCA_023410975.1 Pseudomonadota bacterium | reverse complement strand
CTTGCCGCCATTGCGCACCGTGTCGTAGTGGCTGCCGGTGAGCAGCCGCTTGGCGTCCGGGTCGCTGCCGTGGTAGACGCCCACCACGTTGCCCACGGCGTCGATGCGCACCTCGTCGAAGCCGCAGCCCTCGCGCATCCACTCCGCCAGGCGCGCGGCGCAGGCGCGGTGCGCATCGCTGAGGTAGGTCACGGTCAGGGCGTCCTCGGCCTCGCTGTACTCGGCCAGCGCCTCGGCCCAGTCCCACACCAGGTTGCCCATCTTCGGCGTGAAGCCGAACTTGTCGTTGAGCCGGATCTCCGCGATACGGTGGATGTTGCGCAGCGCCTCGGCCAGCTCGAAGTCCGGGTGGTTCGCCAGCCGCCGCTCGAAGGTGTCGATGATCTGGTGCCGGTTCAGCCCGGCGCCGCGCGGCCCGCGCACGGCCAGGATGAAGGGCCAGCCGAACTTGGCGTTGTAGTCGGCGTTCAGGCGCTGCAGCTTCTCGAATTCCTGCGGCGTGCAGTCGGTCAGGCCCGCCTTGCCCTGCTCGTTGGTGGACTCGGCCGTGAGCGACTTGGCCACCATGGCCTTGCCCGCCAGCTCGGGGTGGGCGCGGATGAGCGCCAGCTGCGCCTCGCGCCCGGCCTCGTGCAGCACCTCCACCAGCGCGCGTTTCAAATGCGCCAGGCTCGCGAAGGGCCGCCGGTGCCAGGCCTTCTCGGCGATCCAGGGCGAGTGCTCGTAGGTGCCGTCCAGCAGCGCCGTGAACTGCTGCTGCGAGGCGGCGTTGAGTTCTTCCAGCGTCAGCATGGCTTACTCCCAGACAAAGGCGGTCGAGGCGTCGAAGGGATGCTCCTGCTTCCAGTGCCGCGCGATGTCGATGCGCCGCGCGACCCACACCCGCGAGTGCTTCTGCACGTGGTCCAGGAAGCGCTGCAGCGCGCGCATGCGCCCGGGACGCCCAAGCAGCCGGCAATGCATGCCGATGCTCATCATCATGGGGCGCTCGTCGCCTTCGGCGTAGTGCACGTCGAAGGCGTCGCGCAGGTACTCGAAGAACTCGTCGCCGTGGCTGAAGCCCTGCGGCAGCGCGAAGCGCATGTCGTTGCAGTCCAGCGTGTAGGGCACCACCAGCTGCGGCGCGAGATCGCCGTCGCTCTTCCTGACCTGCAGCCAGAAGGGCAGGTCGTCGCCGTAGTAGTCGCTGTCGTACTCGAAGCCGCCGTGGTCCGCGACCAGGCGCCGGGTGTTGGGGCTGTCGCGGCCGGTGTACCAGCCCAGGGCGCGCTGCCCGGTGAGCTGCTCGATGGCCTCCATGCCCAGGCGCATGTGCTCGCGCTCGGTGGCCTCGTCCAGGTTCTGGTAGTGGATCCAGCGCCAGCCGTGGCAGGCGATCTCGTGGCCCTGCTCCACGAAGGCGGCCGTCACGTCGGGGCAGCGCTGCAGCGCCATGCCCACGCCGAAGACCGTCAGCGGCAGGCCGCGGCGCTCGAACTCGCGCAGGATGCGCCACACGCCCACGCGCGAGCCGTACTCGTAGATGCCTTCCATCGAGAGGTGCCGCGCGGGGTAGGCCGCGGGATTGAACATCTCGGAGAGGAACTGCTCGCTGCCGGCGTCGCCGTGCAGCACCGAGTTCTCGCCGCCCTCCTCGAAGTTGAGCACGAACTGCACGGCCACGCGGGCATGGTTGGGCCAGTTGGCGTAGGGGACGTTGCGGCCGTAACCGGCCAGGTCGCGGGGGTAGCGGGAGGCATTCATCGCGTGTGTCGTCTCGTTGGGCCGTTCGCCCTGAGCTTGTCGAAGGGCTGTGGCCTGGTTGTGCGGCAGGGCTTCGACAAGCTCAGCCCGAACGGGGTTCTTCCAGCTCAAGCAAAAGGGCTGCGGTACTTACTCCAGCGGCTGCAGCGCCAGCGCCAGGTCGCTGGCGCGCGGGTTCAGCCGCAGGTTGCGCTCGACGTTGCCCAGGTGCTGCTCCACCAGCTTCACGGCCGCGCGCGCGTCGCGGCGCTCCAGCGCGTCCACGATGGCCACGTGCTCCTGCTGCGAGTGCTCGGCCGAGTGCGAGCTCTGGTACATCAGGCTGATGAGGGAGCTGCGCGAGAGCAGGTCCGTGAGCATCTGCGCCAGCACCTCGTTGCCCAGCATGCGCGCCAGCACGACGTGGAAGTCCGCCAGCAGCCGCGTGCGCCCGGGCACGTCGGTGCGCGTGACGGCCGCGCGCTCGGACTTGAGATGCGCGCGCAGCTCGGCGATCTGCCCGTCGGTGATGCGCGCGCACAGCTGCCGCAGCATCGCCGACTCCAGCATCTTGCGCACCTCGAACACCTGGCGCGCCTCGTCCACGCTGGGCTGCGCCACGAAGGCGCCGCGCGCGGGCTCCAGCGTCACCAGGCGGTCGCGGCTGAGCTGGTTGAGCGCCTGCCGCACCAGCGTGCGCGAGACCTTGAAGATGTCCGCGATCTGCTGCTCCGCGAGCTTGGTGCCGGGCATGAGCCGCCGCTCCACGATCGCCGTGGTGATGGACTCGGCAATGCGCTGCGTGGCGCTGAGCTCGCTGGTGCGGGCAGCGGTCGAGGGCGCCTTGGCCGATGCGGCGGGGGCGACGAGCTGAAGCGGGCTGCGGCTGCGGGGCATGGCGGCGGGGGAGAGATGGGGTTGTTACAGGCTTGCGAGCATGCCTGATGCATCGAATGCTTGGAACGGTACGCCAAAGTGTATACAGTTTGGCGTGCATTGTGGATGTGCAAACCCGCATGCCCGCGTTGTGCACCACACGTGGCGCCTTGAGCGCGCCGCCGCGGTGCGCGGCGCACCAGGACGGGCCTTGAGCGGCCCGCGGCCCCTTCAACTCATCAGGACTTGGGAATCATGGGAAGACTCAGCACCCACGTGCTCGACACCGCCAACGGCTGCCCGGCCGCGGGCATGCAGGTGAGGCTCCTGCGCCTGCAGGCCGACGGCTCCACGCAGGAACTGCGCCGTCTCACGCTCAACGACGACGGCCGCACCGATGGCGGCCCGCTGCTCGAAGGCGAGACGCTGCAGCGCGGGCGCTACCGCCTGGTGTTCTCGGTGGCGCCGTACTTCCGCGCGCGCGGCACGGCCATGCCCGAAGTGCCGTTCGTCGACGAGGTGCCGCTGGACTTCGGCATCGACGATCCCGCAGCCCACTACCACGTGCCGCTGCTGGTGAGCCCCTGGAGCTTCAGCACCTACCGCGGCTCCTGAGGCGCGTTCCCGTCCGCCCCGGGCCTGCCTCCCGCAGCCCGGGACGGGCCGGTTGAAGGGTGCGGCCCGAGCGGGAATCCGTCACGGGCCGTCGCGCGTTATCCGACCGGGGCAGGGCCGCGTGCGCCGCTGGTGCAGGCCTTGCGTGGAAGGTGGCTTTTTCAACGGGGGAAGTCATGAGCCAACGTCGCCGTGTCGCAGTGGCCGCCGCGCTGCTGTGGAGCCTGCAAGCCGTGGTTGCGCACGCCGCCTGGCCAGAGAAGCCGGTGCGCATCGTCGTCACCTTCGCCGCCGGCGGGGCCAGCGACATCGTGGCGCGCGCCATCGCCGATCCGCTGGCGCGCGCGCTGGGGCAGCCGGTGGTGGTGGACAACAAGCCCGGTGCCGGCGGCACCATCGGCGGCGCGGAGGTGGCGCGCGCGCCGGCCGACGGCTACACGCTCATGCTCTCCAACTCCACGCCGCTGTCCATCGGCCCGTGGGCCGTGCCGCGCCAGCCCTACGACCCGGTCAAGCAGTTCACGCACGTGGCGATGCTGGGCGTGGCGCCGGTGCTGTTCATGGCCAATCCCAAGAGCGGGCCGGCCACGCTCAAGGACCTGCCCAAGGCCGCCGCGGCGCCGGGCTACACCTTCGGCAGCGGCGGTCCGGGCTCCATCGGCCACATCGTGGGCGAGATGGCCAAGAGCGCGATGAAGCTGCAGATGACGCACGTGCCCTACCGCGGCGGCGCGCCCATGACCACGGACCTCATCGCCGGCACCATCCCGCTGGGCATCGACGTCATCACCGCCTTCGTGCCCATGGTCAAGGCGGGGCAGATCCGCGGCCTGGCCGTGACCACGCGCGAGCGCTCGCCGCTGCTGCCCGAGGTGCCCACGGTGGTCGAGCTGGGCCTGCCGCAGCTGGTGGCGGAGAACTACTTCGGCGTCTCCGGCCCGGCCGGCCTGCCCAGGGACGTGGTGGACAAGCTCTCCCACGCCTTGGCCGACATCGTGGCCGACCCCGCCACCGCCAAGCGCTTCACGGAGCTGGGCGTCACGCCCATGAAGCTCGGCCCCGACGCCTTCGCCGCCTTCGTCGCCAAGCAGGTCGCCGACTGGGCGCCCGCCATCAAGGCCGCCGACCTCAAGCCCTGAACGCCAAGCCTCACTCTGTATACAAACGACCCGTTTCAGTGCACGCAACTTGGCACACAACCTGCATCCGATGGGCCGGCACAGGCTGGCGCACCAGACCGGCCCATCCGTCCGCAATCACAACTCCATTTCACAACCCCCGAGGGAACTCATGAAGCAATCCACTCCTGTCCGCAGCCTTGCCCTGGCTGCCCTGCTGGCTTGTGCCGGCGCCGCGCAAGCCCAGAGCAGCGTGCAGCTGCTGGGCCTGGTTGACATGTCGGCCGGCAGTTTCCAGGCGCCCGGCGCAGCCGAGTCGACCAAGCGCGTCGAGAACGGCTCGATGACCACGAGCTACTGGATGATGCGTGGCAAGGAAGACCTGGGCGGCGGGCTGGCGGCTGTCTTCTCGCTGGAGAGCTTCTTCCGCGCCGACACCGGCGAAGCCGGCCGTTTCGGGGGTGACAAGTTCTTCGCCCGCAGTGCCTACGCCGGCCTGACCAGCGACAAGCTGGGCACGGTGCGCCTGGGCCGCATCACCACGCCGCTGTTCGTCTCCACGGTGGTCTTCAACGCCTTTGGCGACTCCTACGGCTTCTCGCCGGTGGTGCGCCATGTCTTCACCAGCGGGACCGTGACGGGCGACAGCGGCTGGAGCGACGCCGTGGCCTACACCTCGCCGACTTTCGGCGGGCTCAAGGCCGACGTGCTGGCGGCTGCCGGCGAAGGCAACGGCGGGCGCAACTGGAGCGCTGCGCTGAACTACGGCATCGGCTCCTTTGCCGCCACCGCCGTGATCCAGGACGTGAAGAAGAACGACTCCGGCGTGGCCGATACCCGCACCTGGCAGGCCGGCGCCGCCTACGACTTCGGGCTGGCCAAGATCTTTGCCCAGTACACCAACGTCAAGAACAACTCCACGGGCGTGGAGTACAAGCTCGCCGACGTCAGCGCCGCCATTCCCGTGACCACCGCCGGCAAGGTGCTGGTGGCCTACGGCGAGATCGACGCCAGCGGCGCGAACCCGGACCGCAAGACCCTGAGCCTGGCCTACGACCACTACCTGTCCAAGCGCACCGACGTGTACGCCGCGGCTATGCAGGACAAGCTCGACGGCGCCGCCACCACCGGCAAGAGCTACGCGGTGGGCCTTCGCCACCGCTTCTGAGCACCGGCCTTTCTGCCGCCAAAAGCCCGCCTCGCGCGGGCTTTTTCCATGGTGCGCCAGGCTTGCCTGGGAACGGGCTTTGCCGCGACCGGCGGATGCCGGTCTCGGCATGAAGGAGCAGCCCCATGGCACAAAAGCACCGCCCCCTGGAACAGCAGGTCATCGTCATCACCGGTGCTTCCAGCGGCATCGGCCTGGCCACGGCGCGGGCGGCTGCGGCGCATGGCGCCAAGCTGGTGCTGGTCGCGCGCAGTGCCGCCACGTTGGAGGACATCGCTCGGCAGCTCGGCCAGGGCACGTGCCAGGCCATCGCCGTGCCCTGCGACGTGGGCTCGCGCGACGACGTGCAGCGCGTGGCTGCGGCGGCGGTGGCGCATTTCGGGCGCATCGATACCTGGATCAACGATGCCGGCGTCTCCATCTACGGACGCCTCGACGAGGTCAGCGACGACGACCACCGCCGCCTGTTCGAGACCAATTTCTGGGGCGTGGTGCACGGCTCGCTGGCGGCGCTGCCGCACCTGCGCGCCAGCGGCGGCGCGCTGGTCAACGTCGGCAGCGAGGTGTCCGACGCCGTGATCCCGCTGCAGGGCATGTACAGCGCCTCCAAGCATGCGGTGAAGGGCTTCACCGATGCGCTTCGGGTGGAGGTCGAGGAGCTGGACAAGGCGCCCGTGACCATCACGCTGATCCAGCCCACGGCCGTGGACACACCCTATCCGCAGCACGCGCGCAACTACATGGACCACGAGCCCAGGCTGCCCACGCCGCAGATTGCGCCGGAGAAGGTGGCCGAGGCCATCCTCAAGGCGGCGGTGGAGGGCGGGCGCGACGTGCGCGTGGGCGCCATGGCGGTCGTGAACACCATGGCCTTCAAGGTCATGCCCTCGGTGGCCGACAAGCTCGCGGCCCGGCAGGCCGGCCGCCAGCATTACGACGAGCCCCCGCGCCACCCCGAGGGCACGCTGTACCGCCCCGGCGGCGAAGGGCTGGTGCACGGCTCGGGCGGGGCGCGCGCGTCCTGAGGCGCAGCTGCGGCAGGCGCGGGTGCATGGCTGGCAGATGCGGGCGCATCGGCCGGCCGGCAGCATGCGGCATCCGGATGGCGCGGCAGGCGCGCGGCACACTGGGCGCCTCGCGACTTCCGGCTGGAGACCTCCATGGCGCAGACCCTCAAGGCGATCGTGTTCGACGTGTTCGGCACGGTGGTGGACTGGCGCGGCAGCATCGCCGCGGACCTGGGCGCCTGGGGCGCGCAGCGCGGCCTGGCCTGCGACTGGGCCGCGCTGGCCGACGACTGGCGCGCGCGCTACCAGCCGCAGTTGCAGCGCGTGCGCAGCGGCGCCGTGGGCTGGACGGTGCTCGACGAGCTGCACCGCCAGGCCCTCGATGAGCTGCTGCCGCGCCACGGGCTGCAGCACCTGGGCGAGGAGGATCGCCGGCACCTCAACCGCGTCTGGCACCGGCTCGATCCCTGGAGCGACGTGCGCGCGGGGCTGCAGCGCCTGAAGGCACGCTACGTGATCGGCACGCTGTCCAACGGCAACGTGGCGCTGCTGGTGAACATGGCCAAGCACGCCGGCCTGCCCTGGGACGTCGTGTTCTCCGCCGAGACCTTCAGGGCCTACAAGCCGCTGCCCGAGACGTACCTGGGCGCGGCGCGCCTGCTGGACCTGGCGCCCGGGGAGCTGATGCTGTGCGCCGCCCACAACGACGACCTGGCTGCGGCGCGCGCGCAGGGGCTGCGCACCGCCTTCGTGGCCCGTCCCACCGAATACGGCCCGCACCAGCGCAAGGACCTGGCCCCGGAGCAGGACTGGGACGTCGTGGCCGCGGACTTCGGCGAGCTGGCGGACAAGCTGGGCGCCTGAGGGCAGGGCCGGGCTGCTGCTCAGCGCCCCGGCAGCCCGAACAGCCGTGCCACAGGCTCGGCGCCGGCGCTGCCGTCGCAGTGCATGTAGCGCAGGATCTCCCCCATGCGCTGCCACTGGCGGAACTGCGCCTGGTACAGGTTCTGTACCCGGTAGGCCTGGGCCTCGCCGGCCAGCGTGCTCTGGCAGGTGGCGAACAGCGCTGCGCCGCGCTGCAGGAACTGCAGGTGGTGCACCAGCTCGTGGACGATGAAGGACTGGTCGGTCGGGTCGCGCATGTCCAGCGTGTCGCGGTAGAGCACGCGGCGGCGGTCGGTGTCGTACACCGCCACCAGCGAGCCGCAGCCGCCGCGGCGCTCGGGACAGACGGTCTTCTCGATCTCGCGCTGCGGCAGCGGGATGAGCTGGGGCATGGGCTCGCCGGATGGATTGGGCAGGCCGGAAAGCCGGCTGGCCCAGTCCAGCAGGTCGGCGGCCAGCGCGGCTTCGATGGCGGCGTGGCCCGGCCGCGGTGCAGGAGCGGTGGGCCTGGCAGCGTTGATGGCCGCCAGGGCGGGACGCCGCGGGGGATCGGCCGCAGCCGGCGGACTCCCCATGGCGCTCCAGCCCGCCAGGCTGAGGAGCCAGACCGCGCGCCGGCAGCAACGGGATCGCGCAAGGGCTCTGGGTGGTCCGTCGTCCGGCATGGTGGGCTCCTTGGAGCACACCTCAGCAATAGCCCGGCCCGAAGGGGCCCACAACCCGGGGAAAGGATGCCCGCGTCACCAACCGTTGCACAGTCGGCCCGTGGCCTGAGCGGCTGTGCAACTGCCGCTTCAGGGTGCCGCAACGCGGAACCCCACCCGCTGCCAGCGTCCTTGCTCGTCCAGCACCGTGAGCGTGTGCGCGCCCGGCTGCTCCAGGCGCAGCGCCACCGTCTCGCCCACGCGGCTGCGCTGCTGCTGCACGCCGTCGAGCAGCCAGTACAGCCGGGCCTCGCGCCCCAAGTCGCCCTGGGCCGAGACGCCGATCTCCACGGTGCCGCTGCCGGGTACGGCCTTGAGCACCGTGCCCTCGTCCACGCCGCGGATGCGCAGTGCGCTGCCGCCGTCGCCGCAGCCCGGAGCCGCCGGGCCCACCCAGGGCGCCAGCGCCAGCGGCCAGCGCGCCACCGTCTCGCCATCCGCGCCGCAGCCT